>NZ_BAAAPN010000107.1:0-125514 GCF_039531165.1 Nostocoides vanveenii
CGAGCAGGCGGCCCCTGCTCGGTAACCCACGAGTGTTTGTGAGTGAGGCCCCGGCCCGCAACCGACTCAACCATCCTGAGCGGTCACTCCATACGGTCTAAGGACCTGCTGGCGCTGCGAGATCCGCTGCACGTCCCGCACGATCTGCACGAAGCCCGGCTGTTCGATGGTGATGGGGGCGCTGGGCAAGGTGACCGGGATGCCGTCGACCAGTAGAGCAGACAAGGTCGCGTCGGGGCCGCGGTAGCCGCCTTGGCGAAACCTCCTGCGCCGCCGGCGTCACCAAAGCGGCTTCGAGAGCCTGCGTCGTCTTGGTTGCCGCGGCGTCGAGCGCACCGATGCGCACTACCGAATAGTCGACCATGGGCATGGCAGCAGTCGGCGTGAGCGCCGACACAGGGCTGTCGGCGTGCGCGGTGATCCAGCCGTAGATCTCCTGCTCACTCGCGGGGAGAGCCTTGGCCGTCTTGGTGTTGGCGCCATTTTCGAAGGCCTTCTCGACCGGGATCTGGCTGCGGACGATCTCGAAGAAGGCGTCGCTGATCGAGTCGGTGCCGCCCGGCAGGTTGGCGAACTGCTGCCATACGGCCGCGAAGGCCAGGGCAGTCGGCGTCGACTCGCGCACGTCCGCGGCGCTCAAGGGAAGAGTCGCCAGGCCGTCGATCCACGCGTGGGGGCCGGTGGTCTTGGCGCTGGCCAGCGGCTTGGGAACGGCGAGCACCACCGGCGTGGTCGCGAAGGACGCGCCGGGGGTGATCTGCGGCATCTCGCCATTGGTCTTGCGGCGGCCGTTGTAGAGGTCCTCCCAGGCCGAGGCGTCGTCGATCCAGAGCTGCTGGGTGACCTGGCCGTTCGAAGCATCGTCGACGAAGTCGCCCGATCGGATGGGGGCGAGCGTGACCTCAGCGCACAGCTTGGCCGCGTCCAACACCGTCCGCCCCCATTCTTGACTCGTCCCCGGCGCGCGACGTGCTCGCTCCGAAGCGGCAGTTCGCACGCATAACAGCGCCGACAAACCGTCCGCCGGTAACCTCGACGGGCGTGACCGAGTAGCTTTCCGGGCACCGCGGGAGCGTGGCGCCAGGGCTCCCCGGGTAGGAATCGAACCTACGTCGCTAATCCTGATTCAAAGTCAGGCGGGCCGTGCCAGCAGACCAACCGGGGATCACGCACCCCGAATGGGTGCGCGTCAAGGGTAGTCGAGCGGGCACAATGGTTTGGTGAGCGCATCCGGCGGCCGGCCCCGACGGGGCGAGCGTTCGCGGATGACGGGCACTCAGCGGCGCGAGCAATTGATCGAAGTCGGCCGGCATACCTTCGCGGAGCGGGGCTTCGAGGGCACCAGCGTCGAGGAGATCGCCGCGACCGCCAAGGTCTCGAAACCCGTTGTCTACGAACACTTCGGCGGCAAAGAGGGCCTGTATGCCGTGGTCGTCGACCGCGAGATCGCCGACCTGACCGCGCGCATCACCGACACCTTGACGGCCCCCGCGAGCCCGCGCGTGCTGATCGAGCAAGCGGCGATGGCGCTGCTGACCTATATCGAGGACGAGCCCGATGGCTTCCGGATCCTGGTGCGGGATTCGCCGCCGGGACAGCAGACCGGCTCCTTCGCCAGCTTGATGAGCGATGTGGCCAGTCAGGTCGAGTACATCATGGTGGCGCAGTTCAAGCACCGGAAGCTGGACCCCAAGGCCGCCCCGATGTATGCCCAGATGCTCGTGGGCATGGTGGCGCTGACCGGCCAGTGGTGGATGGACTCGAACCGCAAGTTCGGGCGCAGCGATGTCGCCGCCCACCTGGTGAATCTGGCCTGGAACGGGCTGGCTGGGCTCGAGCAGTCACCCGTCCTGCGCGGACCCGAGCAGCCCGCTTCGGCGTAAGGCACGGCGACCGCAGAATCTATGAAGCATCGCGGGTGTGACCTCCACGACCATGCCTCGTCAACGACGGACTCTTTGGCCCTCGCCACGTGGAAGTCGGTTAGAGTGGATGGGAATCGGCGACCGCGTACGCGAGCGCGTCCGATGTCGACAAGGCGCAGCCTCGCCTCGGCTCTTGGCGAGCATCAATAGGTCAGGCGAAGCGCTGGCATACCGAAAAGATGCGCCGGAAGGGCAGGATCACGCCCGCGGAAGTGCGGGGATAGGCCTGGCGCAACTCGGCGGCATACGCATCGACAAAGGCGGCGCGCTCGGCCGCGTCGGTGAGTAGGTCGATAACCGGGCGTAGGCCGGTGCTGCGCACCCATTCCAGTACCGGATCGCTCTGCTCCCCCGCCCGGTCGAGCAGGTGCAGGTAGGTCGTCTCCCAGGCGTCGACGACGCAGCCGACGCGGGTCAGCAGTTGCAGGTAGGTCGCCGGTTCGGCCGATCCGCCGCGCTCGAGGGCGGCGAGCAACTCACCGGCCCGCGGCTGGCGGGCGGCGACCTCGCGCATCAGCCGGTGGCTGGGTGCCGAGAAGTTGCCCGGCACCTGCAGGGCCAGCCAGCCGCCCGGTGCGAGCGCGTCGACCCAGGTGGGGAGGAGTTTGAGGTGGTTGGGAATCCACTGGAGCACCGCATTGGTGACGATCACATCCGGTCGTGCGCCGAGTTCGTCGATATCCCAGACCGCCAGATCGGCGCGGATCCACTCGACCCGCCCGTCCGGGTCCAGCGCATGCGCCGCGTCGAGCATCTGCTGGGACGAGCCGACGCCGACGACCCGCGCGTCCGGCCACCGCTGCGCGAGCGCGAGCGTGAGCGGGCCATTGCCGCACCCGAGGTCGAGGACCAGATGCGGCGCCTCGGCGCGGACCCGTGCGGTCAACTCGTAGAAGGGGCGCGAGCGCTCGTCAGCAAACTTGGCGTATTGGTTCGGATCCCAGCGCGTCGACATCGCGTCCCATTCCCTTCAGTGGCCGATTATCTCGACGTCAAGATACTTGGTGCGTAGAGTATGCCTGTGAACCCGCCCGATGACGTCGATCTGATCGTCGCGGCGTGGCAACGCGAACGGCCCGATCTCGACGTCGCACCGCTGCAGGTGCTCTCGCGCGTGAGCCGGCTGGCCAAGCGGCTGGACCTGGCCCGAGCGGGGGCCTTCGCCGGGCTCGGGCTGGAGATCTGGGAGTTCGACGTGCTCGCCGCCTTGCGCCGAACGGGTGCGCCCTACCGGCTCTCGCCCGGTGCCCTGGTCGAGGCCACCTTGGTGACCAGCGGGACGATGACCAACCGGGTCGACCGGCTGCTCGCCCGCGAGCTGGTCACGCGACGACCGTCGCCGACCGACCGGCGCGGTGTTCTCGTCGAGTTGACGCCCGCCGGGGTGCGGGCGGTCGACGGGGCCATGGAAGCGCTCCTCACTCGCGAACGCGCGGTGCTGGCGGGGCTGAGCGAGGCGGACCGGCGCGCGCTCACCGGCTTCCTGCGCGAGCTGCAGGCGGGCCTGGACGCCCCCGAGTAGCTGCTGCGCACCAGCAAGACTGTGCGCTACAGCAAGACCCAGCGCAGCGACATCACGTTCGCGACCGACAACCGCCTCGTCGCGCACCTCGGAGGCGATCCGCACCCCCAGAGACCCCGCTCGGCAGGGTCGAGGCGCTGATTCACTCGGCGAGTTCGGCCTGGGCCAGCCAGTCCTCTTCGAGCGCCTCGCGCTCGGTGTCGACGGCGCGCAGGTCGGAGGAGAGTCGCACCATCGCCGCGTGATCGCTGGCCTGAGCCGCCATGTCCGTATGAATGCGCCCCGCCTTCTCGGTGAGCCGTTGCAGTTGACGTTCGATGCGGGCGAGATTCTTGCGGGCCTCGCGCTGCTGGGCCGGATTCGCGGCCGGCGGGCTCGCGCCGCGGTCGGCCGGCTCGGACGCGGTCGAGGAACCAGTCGCCCCTCCAGCTGCGGAGCCAGGGGCCGACCCACCGGCCGCGGCGCCAGCGGCGCCAGCCACTGCGGCGCCTGAGGGGATCGGTGGCGCGTCACCGCCCACGCCGGCCGCGGTGCCGGCGGGTGCAGCCTGACGGGCGGGGGCAGGCATACCGGCGCGCAGTTGGAGGTATTGGTCGACGCCGCCGGGCAGGTCGCGGATGCGGCCGTCGCCGAGGAGGGCGACCTGGCGGTCGGTGATGCGTTCGAGCAGGTAGCGGTCGTGCGAGACGACGACGAGCGTGCCGACCCAGCCGTCGAGCAGGTCCTCGACCGCGGTCAGGGTGTCGATGTCGAGGTCATTGGTCGGCTCGTCGAGGAGCAGCAGATTCGGCTCGTCGAGCAGGACGCGCAGCAACTGCAGGCGCCGTCGCTCGCCACCGGAAAGGTCGCCGACGCGGACCTGCTGGCGCGGACCGGGGAAGCCCAACCGCTTGGCGAGGGCCGAGGCACGGACCGGCTTACCGGCGAGCATGGTGCTCGTGCGCACCGACTCAATGGCCTCGATGACCCGCCGGTCGGCGAGTTCATCGAGTTCGCGCACGTCCTGGGTCAGGTGCCCGACGCGGACGGTGACGCCCTGCTTGCGCCTCCCGGAGTCCAGGGGGCGTTCCCCCGCGAGCACGTCGAGCAGCGTCGACTTGCCCGCGCCGTTGACCCCGACCAGGCCGATCCGGTCGCCGGGCGCGAGCTGCCACCTCACCCGCGCGAGCATCGGGCGCTCCCCGAAGGCCAGGCTCGCGTCGTGGAGGTCCACGACATCCTTGCCCAGCCGCGCGGTCGCGAAACGCATCAGCTCCACGCTGTCGCGCGGGGGCGGTTCGTCGCTGATCAGGGCGGCGGCCGCGTCGAGGCGGAACTTCGGTTTGCTCGTGCGGGCCGGCGCCCCCCGGCGCAGCCACGCGAGTTCCTTGCGCAGCAGGTTGGCGCGCCGCTCCTCGGTTACCGCCGCGATGCGAGCGCGTTCCGCACGGGCGAGGACGTATGCGGCATACCCCCCGTCGTAGGCATCGACCGTGCCGTCGTGGACCTCCCACGTCGCGGTGGCCACCGCGTCCAGGAACCAGCGGTCGTGGGTGACGACGATCAAGGCGCGATCCGGCCGCGCCCAGGTCGTCGTCAGATAGCGCGCCAACCAGGTGACACCCTCGACGTCGAGATGGTTGGTCGGCTCGTCGAGCATGAGCAGGTCGGCATCGGCGACCAGCGCGCGGGCGAGGGCGACGCGACGGCGTTCGCCGCCGGAGAGCCGGTCGACGACGGCCCCTAGGCCGCCGAGTGCTCCCGCCCGCTCGTCCCCGACCAGCCCACCGAGGACCTCGCGGATCCGCGATTCCGAGGCCCACTCGTGCTCGGCGGCGTCACCGACGATCGCCTCGCGGATCGTTGCTCCTGCGGGCAGGTCGTCGTCTTGGGCAACCTCGGCGATCTGCAGGCCGCCGGTATGCGTCACCCGGCCGTCGTCGAGGGTGCGGCGCCGCGCGAGCACCCCGAGCAGCGTGGATTTGCCCCCGCCGTTGGCGCCGACGACGCCGATCCGGTCGCCGGTGCCGATGCCGAGCGAGACGCCGTCGAGGATCACCCGAGTGCCGGAGTGGATGGTGGCCCGCTCCAGGTTGACGAGATTGGCCATCAGCGCGCAGCCGCCGCCTCGATCGTGGCCCCCGGGACCGGCCCGACGGCCCGGCGCACGTCCGCGGCCGTCCCCGAGGCCGCGAGGGCGACGGCCAGATCGATGGCCGCCTCCGCGTTGCGAACCAGGAAGGCCACCGTCGGGCCGGAGCCGGAGACGATGCCGCCGAGCGCCCCGAAGCCGAGGCCGGCTTCGAGGACCTCGCCGAGGTCGGGCTGCAGCGAAATCGCCGCATCCTGTAGGTCGTTGGCGAGCCGGCCGGCGAGTCCGTCCCGGTCACCGGCAGCGAGTGCGGCCAGGAGGACCTGATCGGGCTCGGGCGCCGTGACGTCGGTGGCTGCGCGGAGGCGGTCGCACTCGGCATACACGCTCGGGGTCGACAGGCCCTGAGTGGAGAGCGCGAAAACCCAGTGGTACTTGCCTCTGGTCAGGACCGGGACGACGTGCTCGCCGCGGCCCGAGCCGAGCGCGGTGCCGCCGGAGATGAGGAAGGGGATATCGGAGCCGAGGCCGGCCGCGATGCCCTCGAGCTCGGCCGCCGGCAGGTCGAGACCCCAGAGCCGGGCACAGGCGACAAGCGCGCCGGCCGCATCCGCCGAGCCGCCTGCCATCCCGCCCGCGACCGGGATCTCCTTGGTGACCCTGAGGTGGACCGGCGTGTCGACACCCGCATGGTCGGCAAGGGCTTGGGCCGCACGAACGGCGAGATTGCTCGCGTCCCCCGGGACACCCTCGCGCGTGCGCCCGGTCAACTCGATCCCCCACTGCGGCGCGTGCGTGACCTCGACCAGGTCGTAGAGGCCAACGGCCTGGTAGACGGTCGCGAGCTCGTGATAGCCGTCTGCGCGCCGGGGTCCGACGCGCAACTCCAGGTTGACCTTCGCCGGCACCCGCACGCTGACGCGTGGCAGGAGCACCGGCACCGACGTCATGGGGTCCACCTAACCATGTCCGGCGTGTGGTCGCGTCGGCCCCGGCTACCGCCGTCGGGCGAGCGGCTCGCGGAGTTCGCCCACGCGGCGTCCGCCACGGCATCGGCCGGGCGGGTGGGCGCCCGGCTCATGCCTCGGCGACCGGATCGTCGCTTGTGCTGCCAGCGCGATCCGCGGCGCTCGCAATGGCCGCGGGACCCGCGGTGCGTCTGGGGGTCGCGCGCCCGGCAGCGATCGCGGCGAAGTCGGCGATGCTCAGCTGCTCACCGCGCACCGTCGGGTCCAGGCCGGCCGCTCGGACGGCAGCCTCGGCGGCCGCCGGCGAGCCGGCCCACGGGGCCAGCGCGGAGCGGATCATCTTGCGGCGTTGGGCGAAGGCGGCATCGACGCAGGCGAAGGTCGCCGCGCGGTCGGCATCCGTCGACGGCGGCTCCCGACGCTCGATGGCGACCAGGCCGGACTCGACATTGGGCACCGGCCAGAAGATCGAGCGCGGGACGGTCCCGGCCAGGCGCACCTCGCCATACCAACTCGCCTTGGCGCTCGGCGCGCCATAGGTGCGCGACCCGGGCGCGGCGGCCAGTCGCTCGGCGACTTCCAACTGCACCATGACCAAGACATGAGTGATGCTCGGGAAGTGCTCCAGCAGGTGCAGCACAACCGGCACCGAGACGTTGTAGGGCAGGTTGGCCACCAGCTTGGTCGGCGCCAGCGGCAACTCCCGCACGCGCAGCGCATCGGCCGGTATGACGGTCAGCCGCTCCGCGCGCTCGGGGAGCAGCGCGCCCATGGTGCTCGGCAGGGCCGCTGCGAGTGTGGGATCGATCTCGATCGCCAGGACGGCCGCGGCCTTGTGGAGCAGCCCGGCGGTCAGCGACCCCAGGCCAGGCCCGACCTCGAGCACGACATCCTGCGGCCCGACCTCCGCCAGGCGCACGATCCGCCGCACGGTGTTGGCGTCGACGACGAAGTTTTGCCCCCACTGTTTGGCTGGCCGGATCCCGAGGCCGGCCGCCAGGCGCCGGATGTCCGCCGCCCCGAGATAGCCTGCCTCCTCGCTCACCGGCTCAACCTATCCGCCGCTGGGAGCCGACCGCGAATGGCAGGCCGCTTCTCGACCAGCGAGCCGCGCGTTGGACATGGCGAAGCGCCCCGGGGGTCTCCCGGGGCGCTTCGTCAGGTGTGCCGTCAGGGCGGCGACGTGGCCGGTCAGGCCGCGTGCGCGCAGCCCCAGGGCGAGAGGCCGGCGATCGCGTAGTAGCGGTTCGCGACCGTGATCTGCTGCTCGCGGCTGGCGAGGTCCGCGCGCGGCGCGAAGTCGGCGCCACCCATGGCCAGCCAGCTCGCCGTGGCGAACTGGAGCCCGCCGTAGTAGCCGTTGCCGGTGTTGATGTGCCAGTTGCCACCGGACTCGCACTGAGCGATCCGGTCCCACATCGCGGCATTGGCCAGGTTCAGCCCGGAGGACGAGGCGCCGCCAGAGGACGAGCCGCCCGACGACGACCCACCCGAGGATGCGCCACCGGTCGAGGCCGGGGTGCTCGGGCGCTTCTTGGTGCCGATGGCGACGACCGCGTCGCGCTCGGTGATCGTGGTCTTGGTCGAGACCTTGGTCTTCTTGTAGAGCTTGCCGTCATGGAAGACATAGAGGTAGGTCGTCACGGCCTCGCCATTGCGACCGGCGGTGATGACCTTGCTCTGCCCCTCATAGAGGCTGGAGTCGTTGCGCTTGATGGTCTCGTAGGCGTTGGTCGTCGTCTTGGTGACGTTCTTGGTCTTGACCCGCGTGACCGTCAGCTTCATGCCGTCGGCGAGTGGCGTGTCCAGACCGGGCTTGACCAGGTCCTTTGTGCCAACCGAGACCTTGAGCATGGCGAGCAGGCTCTTGACATCGTTCTCGGTGGTGGTCTTAGTGGTCGTCTTGCCGTCCGCGGTGACCGTGACGCTCTTGGGCGTGATCATCGACAGCGCGAGGCCGGACCGGCCGAGCACGGCCGAACGAGAGGCGGACAACTTGGCGTCCTCGGCGCGCAGGCCGAGTTCGGAGAGGGCCTGGCCGACGGTGGTGGCCGTGGTCCAGTACTCCTTGGCCTGACCGTCGATGGTGACGGTCAGCTTGCGTCCATAGCGGACGACGATGGTCTGCCCGTCGGTGACGGGCGTGTTGACGGACGGCACGACCAGGTCGTGCGCTCCGACGGTGATGCCTTCGCTCTTCAACACATCGCCGACAGTGCCGGCGAAGGAGTGAATCGCATCGGTTTGCCCCTCGACCGAGAGGTTGACCGATTTGTCGAAGTGGGCGACACCGGCCACTCCGGTCGCGAGGACGCCCACGATGCCCATCTGGGCCAGGCGCCGTACCGGAAGAAGGTTCAAGTCTGCTCCAAAGTCGTGATGTCCGAACCGAAACGCGTTCGGGCAGCGACGGTCCCGCGCTGAAGGCAGGAAGGAGAGCACCTGGGTGGGGGGCCCGCGTGGAGCACTCGGGGGATCCACGTCCTCGTGGTCCGAGTGGCCAACCGACGCCGCCGAATCGGGTGTTCAAGTTCGGCGAACATCTCCAGAGTGCCCGGGTGTTGGGTGAAAGGTCAAATTTCGATAACGGCCGGCGGCTGTTCACGAAACATCCGTCACAGGCGTGCTACGCCGCCCCACGGTGGTCGTTACCAGGGGCCGTAGAGCCGCTCGGCCGTCGCCGAGACCTCCTGCGCGAGCTCCACCACCGAGACACCGGCGACGCCTGCCACCACCCGCGCCGTGACCGGCAGGAGGTAGGAGGAGTTAACCGCCCCGCGCCACGGATGCGGCGTCAGATAGGGCGCATCGGTCTCGATGAGCAGTTGCTCCAGCGGCGTGACGGCGACGGCGTCGCGCAGGGCGTGATTGTTCTTGAAGGTGACCGGCCCGGCATACGAGAGGAAGAAGCCGCGCTCGACGCACGCCCGCGCGAAGCGCGCGTCCCCGCTGAAACAATGCATGACCGTATGCCGTGGCGCCCCCACCTCATCGAGCACCGCGAGCACGTCCTCATGCGCGTCGCGGTCGTGGATCTGCAGGGGCAGGTCCAGTTCCTTGGCCAGCGCGATATGCCAGCGGAAGGCGTCGTGCTGGATCTCGCGGCCCTCGGGACCGGTGCGGTAGTAGTCGAGCCCGGTCTCGCCGACCGTGCGCACCCGCGGGTCGAGAGCCAACGCGCCGATCACCGCGTAGGCCGCGTCCAACTCCCCGAGAGCCGCCAGCCGGGGCGCTTCGTTGGGATGCAGCGCGACGCCCGCCAGCACCTGGGGATGAGTGTGCGCCATCACGACGCTTGACCGGGCGCTCTCGACCTCGCACCCGATCTGCACGACCCGGTCGACGCCGACGGCCGCGGCCGCCGCGATCGCCTCCGAGACCTCCAGTCCCGGCGCGTCCGAGCGCACCGAGTCCAGGTGAGTGTGGTTGTCCACCAACGCAATCGGCAGCGGGTCCGGCCGCGGGGGCAGTTCGCTGCGGGCCATGCAGGTCAGCCCGCCATCCGGTCGAGTTCCTGCGCGACGACGCTCTCGTCGAGCTTGACGAAGACCGGCCCCGGCTTGGCGACCGGCGTTCCCGGGACGACCGGGACCCGGCCCCAGCGCGGCGTGGCCGAATAGTCGCCGGTGATCACCGGATAGGCCCGGCCGTCGTCGAGGTCGGCGACGTCGACGACCTGCGGCATCGGCATGAAGTCACCGGTCCCTCCGAGGATCCGATGCACCGCGTTGCTGGAGTGCGGCAGCATCGGGGCGAGCAGGGTGTTGCAGTCGGCGACGCACTGAGCCAGGACGTGCAGGATGGTGCCGAGGCGTTCGCGCTGGTCCTCGCTCTTGAGTTTGAAGGGCTCGGTCCGCGACACATAGGCGTTGACCTCGGCGACGACCTTCATGGCCTCGGCCGTCGCCTGCCGCAGCCGCGAGCGCCGCAACAATCCACCCACGATGTCGAAGCCGGCAGCCACCGCACCCAGGATCGCCTCGTCCTCGGGGGCGAGCGGGCCGCATACGGGGATCTCACCGAACTGCTTGTGGATCATCGTTGCGGTCCGGTTGACCAGATTGCCCCACCCGGCCACGAGTTCGGAGTTGGTGCGCTGCACGAACTCCCGCCAGGTGAAGTCCGCATCCGAGGTCTCCGGCCCGGCGGCGCAGAGGAAGTAGCGCAGCGCGTCCGGCTGATAGCGGGTCAGGACGTCGCGCACGAGGATCGTGTGCCCGCGGCTGGTGGAGAACTGTTGGGACTCCATCGTCAGGTATTCGGAGCTGACGACCTCGGTGGGCAGGTTGAGTTCGCCGTACATCCCGGGCTCGCCGCCCCGCTCCCCCTTGCCCATATAGCCGAGCAACTCGGCGGGCCAGATCTGGGAGTGAAAGGTGATGTTGTCCTTGCCCATGAAGTAGTAAGACAGGGCACTGGGGTCGTTCCACCACTCGCGCCAGCGCTCGGGATCGCCGGTGCGCCTTGCCCATTCGATCGACGCCGACAGATAGCCGATCACCGCGTCGAACCAGACATAAAGCTTCTTGGTGGGCAGGTCGCGCCAGCCGTCGAGGGGCACGGGGATGCCCCAGTCAATGTCGCGGGTCATGGCGCGGGGCTTGATGTCGTCGAGGATGTTCAGGCTGAACTTGATGACATTGGGGCGCCAGGTGCCCGAGGCTTCGCGCTCTCCGAGATAAGCCCGAAGCGCGTCGGCGAGGGCCGGCAGGTCGAGGAAGAAGTGCTGAGTCTCGATGAAATCCGGTGTCTCGCCGTTGATCTTGGACCTCGGATTGATCAGATCCTCGGGCTCGAGCTGGTTGCCGCAGTTGTCGCACTGGTCGCCGCGGGCCTCGCCGTAGCCGCAGATCGGGCAGGTGCCCTCGATATAGCGGTCGGGCAGGGTGCGGCCGGTGCTCGGCGAGATCGCGCCCTTTTGGGTGCGCTCGATCATGTAGCCGTTCGTCCATACCTGCGAAAACAGTTCTTGCGCAACGGCATAGTGGTTGACCGTTGTGGTTCGGGTGTAGAGGTCGTAGGAGCAGCCGAGGTCCGCCAACTCATGGGCGATGATCGCGTGGTTCTTGTCGACCAGTTCGCGGGCCGTGACGCCCTCCTTGTCAGCGAGGACGAGGATCGGGGTGCCGTGCTCGTCCGAGCCGCTGACCATCAGCACCTCATGACCGACCATCCGCATGTAGCGCGCGAAGACGTCGGAGGGGACACCGAAACCGGCGACATGGCCCAGGTGGCGCGGACCGTTGGCATACGGCCACGCGACAGCGGCGAGGACTTTGGTCATGCGGCAAGTGTATTGAGGCCCGAGCGTGGCCGTATGCGCGTTTCGGCGGCGTGGCCGCGGGGCCGGCGGAGCGCGGCATACGGCAGTCAGGGGTTGAAATATTGACCAATTGTTTATCGGACAGTGTCTTGACGTCCTGCCCTAACGTCTTTATCGAACGAGGCCGCAAGCCTCGTTTTTCGACGCCGGGACACGCCCGGCAGCACATCGTCAAGCCGGGTCTGCCCGGCTGCACAACAGGAGGGAACACCATGAAGCGCATCACCGGAGCCCTTGCGGGCGCCGCCCTGGCCGGCTCGATGGGGATCGGGATGGCCACGTCCGCGTCGGCGAGCACCACTGCTCCCGAGAGCGGCGTCTCCGCCACCAACTCGGCAGTCAGCTGCCCGGTTCGGTACATCACGCGCGGTATTCGCGTGACCTGCCCGGCATCCATCCCCGGCACGGTCTTCCGGGCCGTCGTGAAGTGCAAGCGACCGAGCGGCGCGACGTTCATGAAGAAGGACGTCTGGCGCATCCAGGGCACGGGCTACAGCCAGGCGCAGTGCCCGATCGGCACCAAAAAGGTCTCCTACCCGTACGCCTTCGAGTACAAGTAAGCCGATCGGCCGCGACAACGGCGTCGCGGACATGTGCGTCGAAGGCCGACATCCCCAGCGCGAGGGGTGCCGGCCTTCGGCGTGTCCGGGATTAGCCGGGCAATCAGGGACGTTGCATCCTGCGCCAGCTCGCTCTGGGCCGGTGCCGAGTCGAAGATAGTTACGCTCACCCCATGATCGCCGCCCTGACGGGGATGGGTCTCTCGGCTGCCGCCGGGTTGAACGCCTACATCCCGTTCATGATCGTCGCGCTGCTCGCGCGATTCACCGACATCATCTCCTTGCCCGCGAGCTTCGCCTGGATCGAATCCACCTGGGCCATCGCCATCGGCGCCGTGCTCTTGGTCAGCGAGGTGGTGCTCGACAAGATCCCGGCCATCGACACGATCAACGACACCGTCCAGACCTTCATCCGGCCCACCATGGGCGGGCTGATCTTCGCCGCGACGACCGCGGCGAGCGACCTGGACAACTCGGCATGGATGCAGTCGCACCAATGGATCGGTGTCGTGCTGGGCATCGTCGTCTCGGGACTGGTGCACTCCGGGAAAATGGCGGCGAGACCCGCGATCAATGCGGGAACTCTCGGCGCGGGTGCACCCGTCGTCTCCACCATGGAGGACGGCGCTTCGATCGGCCTGTCCCTGATCGCGATCTTCATCCCGATCCTGGTGATCGTGGCGCTCGCCATCCTTTTCGGACTCTTCTTCTGGCTCTGGCGCAAGGTGCACCGGTGGCGCAAGAACCGCCGGCAGCGCATGGACGACGCCGGCGTGACCTACGCCTGACACCCGTTGGGCGTCAGCAACGCCGGATCGTCCTCGCCACGCCTTAGCGTCGCTGCGCGTGGCCCGGCTCCCACCCCCCTCGCTCAGGCGGCGAGCAAGTCGATCAACTGGCGCGTTGCGCGCTCGACATAGGCCGCGCGTTCGGACCTCGGCAGGGGCAGAGAACTGAGCAGCACCCCTTGGAAGGCCGCGACCGTGACCTCGGCGCGTTCGGCCGCGTGCCGGCGCGAGACGTGGACCGCAATACCTTCCACGAGAGCCACCAGGCGCACCCGCCACAATCCGAACATCGCCATCAGCTCCGGCGTGCGCACGCTCTCCAACGCCAGCTCGGCCTGGACGGCGACCAGCTCGGTCTCGGTGACATGGCCGACGAGCAGACGGACGACCTCGTCGATGATCAGCCGCTGACGCTGGGCATCGTCGGCTTCGTCGAAGGCTTCGACGCGAGTCGCGGTCGCCTCGATGCGATCGGCGAGCAACCACGACACGTGTGCCGTCAACGCGGTGAGCAGGGCGATCCGGGTGCGATAGGAGGTGCTGGTCGACCCTTCGGGCACGCCCGCCTCGGCGTCGACCGCCCGGTGGGTCAACGCACGCAGGCCACCACGGCTGACGACGCACACCGCTGCGTCGAGGAGATCCTTGCGCCGCCCGGTCGCTCGCGCGATTTCGACGTTATCGGCGGGGGCGGTGAGCGGCATGCGGCCATTGTCGCGCGTGTGGCGCGGGTCACGCAGCCCGCCGGGCCATCTAGATTTGCACTCTGTGCAACTACAGGTGTAGTGTCTTGATTTGCCAGAACCACTACATCTGTAGTTCACTCAAAGGAGTGCTTCACATGGGCCTCATGACCTCCCTCGCCGCCGTCGTCACCTTCTTCACCGTCGTCATCGGCATCGCCGGCGCGCTTCTCGCTGCTTCCGTTCTTGTTCTCGGCGGCGAAGCCGTCGTCCGCAACCACACGCTTCGCGGGCGTCGGCAAGAGTCCGTCCCGACCTACTACCGCCACCTCGTCCTCGGCCACTGATCCGGCCGCGCCGGTCGTCGGCGTCCAGCGGGGCTTCAGCAACCGCGGGCACACTTGCCCGTATGCCGTTTGCCCGCCACTTGCCGCCCGGTCCGCTTCCGCGGACCGGGCTTGCTCGTCCCACCCTGGTGGGTGAGACCTGGCTGGTGCTGGGGGTCTCGCTCGGCGCGTCGGCCCTGTGGTCGCTGCTGAGCCTGATCGACAAGCTCACCAAGCAGGTCGCGCTCAGCGCGCAGACGACCACCATGAACTCCTCGATCACCCCGGACCGGCCCTGGCTCGATCTGGCCTATCAGCTGGTACCCATCGGGCTGGGCGTGGTGCCGGCGCTGCTGGCGCTGCACCTGCTGCGCCGCGACGACCCGGCCGCGCCCGCCCTGATCGGGCTCGACGCGCGCCAACCGGCGCGCGATCTGCTGATGGGCGCCGCGCTCGCCGGGGTGATCGGCATACCGGGCCTCGGGCTGTATCTCGCCGCTCGCGCTCTCGGCGTCAACACGAGCATCGCGGCGGCCAATCTCGCCGACCACTGGTGGACGATCCCGGTGCTCGTCCTGGCTGCCGCGCAGAACGCCATCCTCGAAGAGGTCGTCATGGTCGGCTATCTGTTGACCCGCTGGCGGCAGGCGGGGTGGAGTCCGGCGCTCGGGATCGTGGCGTCGGCCGTGATCCGGGGCGCCTACCACCTCTATCAAGGGTTCGGCGGCTTCGTGGGCAATCTGGTGATGGGCCTGGTCTTCGGGGCCGTCTACACGCGCACGCGACGCGTGCTGCCGCTGGTGATCGCGCATACGATCCTCGACATCGTCTCCTTCGTCGGCTATGCGCTGTTGAAGTCGCACCTGTCCTGGCTCTGATCGCGCTCACCGCGGGGGAAATCGGTCGTGGGCGGTCGGCGCGCCCTGACACAATCTCGGGGTGCTGCGCCGCCTCGGATTTCCGGATGCGTCGGCACACCTGGCTCTCGTCACCGGCATCGGCATCGACGCGCTCGGCAGTGGGGTCTTCATGCCGGTCTCGATCCTGTTCTTCCTTCGCACCACTGACGTGCCGATGGCCGATGTCGGGCTGGCTCTCGGCGTCGCCGGGGCGATCGCGATTCCCTTCATCGTGGTCTCGGGTGATCTCGTGGACCGCTTCGGCGCCCGGACCGTGCTGCTCGCGTCGAACCTGATCCAGGCGGTCGGATACGGCGCCTATGTGCTGGCGCACAGCGCCGTCGCGATCGCGCTCGTCGGCGCGGTGGCCGCGATCGGCCAGAGCGCCTTCTGGAGTTCCTACTCCCCCATGGTCGCCGCGGCCACCGACGAGGGCGAGCGCGAGGTCTGGTTCGGCTTCCTCGGGGCGTTGCGCAATATCGGCTTCGCGCTCGGCGGGGTCGTCGCGAGCGCGGTGTTGCAGATCGGGACGGCGGGTGCGTTCCGGGCGTTAGTCCTGGCGAATGCGGCCAGCTATGTGCTCGCCTTCCTGGTGCTGCTACGCGTCCGGGCCGGGCATCGGATTATCGCCGATGCCCCCGTCGCGGACGCAGCTACCGACGGCGCGGCTGGCGCGGTCGCGGCTTCCGACAGGCTCGCCGGATCGTGGGGCGCCGTCGTGCGCGATCGGCCCTATCTGGTGCTCATCGTGACGAACTGCGCCTATGCCCTGTGCACGATCTCGCTCGTCGTCGCCATGCCCGTGTATGCGTTGACCACCCTGGGCCTGGCCGGCTGGGTCAGCGGTGCACTGCTCACGGTCAACACCGTGCTGGTCGGCTTCGGTCAGGGACTCATCGTGCGCGCGATGGATGGCCATCGCCGCTTCCGCGTCATTGCGCTCGGACAGGGGCTGTATGCCGTGGGTTTCGCCGCGCTCGCGGCGTGCGGGTGGTTGTCACTGCACGCCGCCACGGCGGGGATCTTTCTGGCCGTCGCGATCTACACATTGGGCGAAGTGCTCGGCGGGCCGCCCCTGTCCACGGTAGCGGTCGAGGCGGCGCCCGAGGCCCTGCGCGGGCGCTATCTGGCCGCCTATCAGCTGTCCTGGAATGCCGCCAATATCGCGGCGCCCGTGCTGCTCCTCGGTCTGCTGGCGCACGACCGGTTCAGTGTGTGGATTGTCATGGTCGCGGTCGCGGGCGCGGGTGCCGCCTTGATCGCCGCTCTCGGAGCCCGTATGCCGGCGGCCGCCGTCCGCGTGGCCAGCGCGCCCTCTGCTTGATCTCGGCCTATCCTGACGGACGTCGCGTCGAGACATTGGGTGACTCTCTGCGCATGCGGAACCGGCCTTTCGACGGGCCTGAACCGGCCTTTCGACGGGGGCCGGTCAGGCGTTGCGCGGGGTCGGGTAGAGAAGCCGGAAGCTTTCGCAGACGACCGGCATGTCGGCGGCGAAGCCCCGGTCATGATCGGCATACTCGGTGAAGAAGGCCTGGTGGATCGCGCGCCAGGTGTCCAGCGAGCGATCGCCCTCACCTTCGGCGTGGGCGTGCTCGGCGCTGACCTGGTCGAAGGGCACGACCTCGACCTCGGTCATCCCGATCAACGCCCGGGGTTTGGCCGCGCCGTCGAGGATGATCGCGAGGTCTCCCGGGCGCGGCACCTCCTCCTCCAGCGCCTCGTAGTCCCACGAGGCGCCAGCGGTCGCCGTCTTGGTGCCGTCCAGCACAAGCGCGAGTAGCGCGTCGGCCTGTTCGGGGGTGGCGCCGAAGGCCCACGCCGGCGGCTGCAGGGCACCGAGACCCGTGACGCCGGTATAGATCTCCAGATCGTTCAGCCGGGCCTTGACCCGCGCGACATCCCAGAACTCCCGGACCTCATCGGCGACCTGCTCCAGCTCCACGTCCGTCATGACGGACACGGTAACTGCCCCGGCTCAGAACTTGCCGCTGCCGGCCCTGCGCAGGTCGTGGTTGAGCTGGCTGATGACGTCCATCGGGATGCCCTTGGGGCAGGCCGCCGAGCACTCACCGATATTGGTGCACCCGCCGAAACCTTCCTGGTCGTGCTGGGCAACCATCGCCTGGACACGCATCGCCCGCTCCGGCTGCCCCTGGGGCAGCTCACCGAGGTGGGTGATCTTGGCGCCCATGAAGAGCATCGCCGCAGCGTTCGGGCAAGCCGCGACACAGGCACCGCAGCCGATGCACTCGGCGGCCATGAAGGCCCGGTCCGCCTTCGGCTTCGGCACGGGCGTGGCGTTCGCGTCGGGCGCGGAGCCGGTGTTGACCGAGATGAACCCGCCCGCCTGGATGATCCGGTCGAAGGCGCTGCGGTCGACGACCAGATCGCGAATGATCGGGAAGGCATCGGCGCGCCACGGCTCGATGGTGATCGTCTCGCCGTCCTTGAAGCTGCGCATGTGCAACTGGCACGTGGTGGTCTTTTCGGGCCCGTGCGCGTCACCGGAGATCATCAGGCCGCACATGCCGCAGATGCCCTCGCGGCAGTCGCTGTCGAAGGCGACCGGCTCGGTGCCCTCGGCGTTGAGCCGCTCGTTGAGGACGTCGAGCATCTCCAGGAAGGACATATCGGGCGAGATGTCGTTGACCTGGTAGGTCACCAGCTCGCCGCGAGCCCGGGGGCCGTCCTGGCGCCAGATCTTCAGGGTGAGATTCACGTCAGATGTCCTTGCCGTGGGGATGGTTCGTGTCGTTGGGGGGGTCGGGGGCGGAGCCCCCTGTGGGCTATTTGTAGCTGCGCTGCTTCAGGGCGATGGCGTCGTAGACGAGCGGTTCCTTGTGGAGGATGGGCGCGGCCATACCGCCCTCGTCACCGGAGCCGGCATACTCCCAGCCGGCGACATAGAGGAACTGGTCGTCGTGGCGCAGCGCCTCGCCGTCCTCGGTCTGGCTCTCCGCGCGGAAGTGGCCACCGCAGG
Source organism: Nostocoides vanveenii (assembly GCF_039531165.1). Classification (NCBI taxonomy): domain Bacteria; kingdom Bacillati; phylum Actinomycetota; class Actinomycetes; order Micrococcales; family Intrasporangiaceae; genus Nostocoides; species Nostocoides vanveenii. Next base: position 18,049 of record NZ_BAAAPN010000107.1, read on the forward strand.
ATTCGCGGCGGTGCAGCGCGTCGATGCACATCAGCTCACCGAGCTCGAGGAAGTCGGCGACCCGGCCGGCCTTCTCCAGGCTTTGGTTGAGCGTGTCGGCCGACCCGAGCACCCGGACATTGCGCCAGAACTCGGCGCGGAGCGACCGGATCAGGTCGATGGCCTTCATCAGACCGGTCTCGGTGCGCTCCATCCCGCAGTACTCCCACATGATGTGGCCGAGTTCCTTGTGGAAGGAGTCGACGGACCGCTCGCCATTGATCGCGAGCAGCCGCTGGGTGCGCTCCTCAACCGAACGCCGGGCTTCGGCGACCGCCGGGGAATCCGCGTCCAGCTTGGGGTAGGGCCCCTTGGCGAGGTAGTCGCGGATGGTGTTGGGCAGCACGAAGTAGCCGTCCGCCAGGCCCTGCATCAGCGCGCTCGCCCCGAGGCGGTTGGCGCCGTGGTCGGAGAAGTTGGCCTCACCGGTGACGAAGAGCCCGGGGATATTCGAGGACAGGTCGTAATCGACCCACAGCCCGCCCATCGTGTAGTGGACGGCGGGGTAGATCCGCATCGGCGTCTCATACGGATTCTCGCCCGTGATGCGGGCATACATATCGAAGAGATTGCCGTATTTCGCTTCCACCGCCGGGCGCCCCAGGCGGGCGATCGCGTCGGCGAAGTCGAGATAGACACCGCGCCGGAAGTCACCGACCAGCGGGCCGACGCCGCGGCCCTCGTCGCACATGTTCTTGGCCTGGCGCGAGGCGATATCGCGCGGCACCAGGTTGCCGAAGGCGGGGTAGATCCGCTCCAGGTAGTAGTCGCGGTCCTGCTCGGGGATGGTGCGCGGGTCCTTCTCGCAGTCCTCGCGGCGCTTGGGCACCCAGATGCGCCCGTCATTGCGCAGCGACTCGGACATCAAGGTCAGCTTGGACTGGTGGTCACCGGACACCGGGATGCAGGTCGGGTGGATCTGGGTGTAGCACGGGTTGGCGAAATAGGCGCCCTTGCGGTGCGCCCGCCATCCGGCCGTGACATTGGAACCCATGGCGTTGGTGGAGAGGAAGAAGACATTGCCGTAGCCACCGGAGCCGAGGACAACGGCGTCGGCGAGGTGGGTCTCGATCTCGCCGGTCACCAGGTCGCGGGCGATGATGCCGCGGGCACGGCCGTCCTCGACGATCAGCTCGAGCATCTCGTGGCGGGTGTACATCTCGACCGTGCCCTCGGCGACCTGCCGCTCCAGGGCCTGGTAGACGCCGATCAACAACTGCTGCCCGGTCTGACCGCGGGCGTAGAAGGTCCGCGAGACCTGCACGCCACCGAAGGAGCGGTTGTCCAGCAGGCCGCCGTATTCGCGTGCAAAGGGCACGCCGGCTGCGACGCACTGGTCGATAATGTTGGCGCTGACCTCGGCCAGGCGATAGACGTTTGTCTCGCGGGAGCGGTAGTCGCCACCCTTGACGGTGTCGTAGAAGAGGCGATAGATCGAGTCGCCGTCCTCCTTGTAGTTCTTGGCCGCGTTGATGCCGCCCTGGGCGGCGATGGAGTGGGCCCGGCGCGGGGAGTCCTGGTAGCAGAAGGACTTCACGTGGTAGCCGGCCTCGCCGAGGGTGGCGGCCGCCGCGCCACCGGCCAGGCCGGTGCCGACGATGATGACCGAGAGCTTGCGCCGGTTGGCCGGGTTGACGAGGGCGGCGTCGAACTTGCGCGAGGTCCACTTCGCGGCGATCGGGCCGGCCGGGGCCTTGGTATCCGCGATCTCTTCGCCCACGCGGTAGTAGTCGGCGTCGACGCCTTCGGGGGTCATCAGGTCGGTCATATCACTCACTTCTTCACGATCCCGAAGAGGATCGACATCGGCGGAATGAGGAAGGCAAGCCAGATCAGCCCGCCGACGGCGTGCGAGATCGCCTTGGCCCGAGTGCGCGCGGCGGCTGAGGAGGTAAGCCCGAGCGTTTGCGACGCGCTCCACACCCCGTGGAAGAGGTGGAACGCCAAGGCGGTGACGGCCAGGACGTAGATCAGCGTCACCCACCAGATCTCGAAGCTGCCGACGACATTCTCGTAGGGCGAGGGGACCTTGCCCTGCGGGTGGATGGTGTGAGTGGTCAGGTGCAGGATGTGGAAGATCACGAAGAGCAGCAGGGCCACGCCGCCATACCGCATGGTGCGGGAGGCGAGACTGGAAGCCGCGGCCTTCTTCACGGCATACCGGGTGCTGCGGGCGCCATTGGCGCGGCTCCACAGCGTGAACGCCGAGTAGGCATGCAGCGCCAAGCTCCCGATCAGCACGACGCGCACGATCCAGAGCAGGCCGCCATACGGAAGCATCGGCATCCCGATGGTGCGCAGGTGATGGGCGTAGGTGTTGAACTTCTCGGCACCCCCAAGCACCATCAGGTTGCCGTAGGCGTGCAGGGCGACATAGCCGAGGAAGATCAGGCCGGTCACGGCCATCAGGATCTTCAGGCCGATCGATGACCGCACGGCCGGTTTCGCTACGGGGAGGGTCGAGGTTGCCACCTGGGCAAACTATCGTGCCGCACCGACACCGCGCGCGCAGGGTCGCCGGCAGGCGGTGTGAGATTTCACCGATTTGTCACCGAGCGGCGTGCCGAGCACTCCCAGGAACGCCGATCCGGGGTGGGCGCCGCCTGGCCACCCCGCCCCGGACGGAGTCCGTATGCCGGTCAGGCGCGCCCGTGCGCCGCCCGGCTGCGACGCGAGAGGCTGTCGATGATCACGGCGAGCAGCAACACACCGCCGGTAACCATGAAACGGTAGCTGGTGTCCAGCGAGAGCAGGCCGAGGCCATTGGAGATGGACTGGATGACGAGGATGCCGAGCAGGGCCGAGTAGGCCGACCCCCGCCCGCCGAAGAGGCTCGTGCCACCGATCACGGCCGCTGCGATGGCGTTGAGGTTGGTATCGGCGCCGCCGCTGCTCTGGCTGACGGATGCCAGACGCGCGGCCGCGAAGATCCCACCGAGGGCCGCGAAGAAGGAACTCAACGCGAAGACGGTCAGATAGATGCGTTTGACATTGATGCCAGCGCGGCGGGCGGCCTCGACATTGCCACCGACCGCCATCACCGAGCGGCCCCACCGGGTGCGACGGACCAGCAGGTCGGTGAGCACGACGAGGGCGATGAACGTCAGGACCATATAGCTGACTCCGCGATCCCGGCCGAGGATGTAAACAGCAAGCAGCAGAATCAGGCCGAGCAGTCCCGTGCGGACGAGGACGACGGACGGGGGCACAGCCGAGAGCCCGGCCGCAGCACGCCGGCGGCCCTGCGCGAGCTTGGCGAGGATCGCGGCACCGACAGCGAGCAGGACGAGGGCATAGGCGACGGCGTCCGGGACGAACTTCTGGCTGGCGAACTGGACGATGTCGGAGGTGAAGGCGAGGTTGATGGTGCCGTCCTTGCCGAGCACCTTGATCTGCAGGCCGAGGACGGCGAGCAAGCCGGCCAAGGTGATGACGAAGCTGGGCACGCCGTAGCGGTTGAACAGCAGACCGTAGATCACGCCGATGGCGACGCCGACCAACAGTGCCAGCCCCACCGCCATACCGGACGTCCAGCCGTGGTTGACAAAACCAACGGCGAGGACGGCGCCGGACAGGCCGCTGACAGATCCGACGGAGAGGTCGATCTCGCCGAGAAGCAGGACGAGGACCACACCGATGGCGATGGTGCCGGTCGGGACCATCTGCAAGGTGAGGTTGACCAGGTTGCGGCTGGAGAGGAAGGCGTCGTTGAGGACGAAGAAGACTCCCCAGATCAGGATCAGGCCGATGACGACCGGGAGTGAGCCGAGGTCTCCGGAGCGCAGCCTCGAGATTGATCCCTTCACCCACCCGGCCAGGCCCTCGTCGGCGAGGAAGCGCTCGTCCTGGCGGTCGGCGGGGATAGCCATCGTCGGGTCGGTGGTGGTGGGTGGGGTGCTCACTGGTGCTCCTGAGTGGCGTGGTCCTGGTCGTCGGTCAGGTGCGCCGCGGGCACAGCGTCCCGGCGCGCAGCGCGCTCGGAGACGGCATTCGTGGTGGCGCCGGTGATGGCGGCGATGATTTCCTGGCTGGTGGTCTCGGCCACCCGGAACTCGCCATTGTTGCGACCGAGCCGGAGGACGACGACCCGGTCGGCCACCGCCATCACGTCGGACATATTGTGAGAAATGAGGATGACGCCGAGGCCGTTCTCGCGCAGCCGCTCGACCAGATTGAGCACCTCGGCCGTCTGGGCGACGCCGAGAGCTGCCGTCGGCTCGTCGAGCATGACCACCTTGGGCTTGCCCAGCAGCGACCGGGCGATGGCGACCGTCTGGCGCTGGCCACCGGAGAGGCTGGCGATCGGAATCCGGACGCTGGGGATCTTGGCCGACAACTCGCGCAGCAACCGCCAGGACTCCTTCTCCATGGCGACTTCGTCGAGCATGCCGGTCGAGGTGACCTCGCTGCCGAGGAAGAGATTGGCGACGACGTCGAGGTTGTCGCACAGGGCGAGGTCCTGGAAGACGGTCGCGATACCGAGCCGCTGGGCCTCGGCGGGCGAGGAGATCGTCACGTTCGCGCCGTCGAAGGTGACGTGTCCTTCGTCGGGTTGGTAGACCCCGGCGATCGCCTTGACGAGAGTGGACTTGCCAGCGCCATTGTCGCCGACCAAGGCCACCACCTCTCCGGGGCGGACGTCGAAGTCGATGTCTTTGAGGGCCTGCACGGCGCCGAAGCGCTTGGAGATACCCGTCATCGACAAGACCGGCTGAGCCGGAGAGGTGGTGGTCATCGGTGACTCACTTCGTTGGAGGGTTGCTACTCGGCGGGATCGGGGACGGACCTACTTGATCCCGGCAGCGGTGCACGCGGACGCGTAGTCACCGGTGCAGATGTCAGCGGCCTTGTAGAAGCCGTCCTTGATGATCGTGTCCATGATGTTGTCCTTGGTGACGACAATGGGCTCGAGCAAGGTCGCCGGCACGCCTTCCTTGTCCGCGGACGTGGCCGGGGTCTGGCCGGTGGCGAGAGCGATCGCGGCCTGGGCGGCGCCCTCGGCCTCGGGCTTGATGGCCTTGTAGATCGTCAATGCCTGGTCGCCGGCGAGAATCCGCTGGATCGCAGCGAGCTCGGCGTCCTGGCCAGTGACCGGAGGCAGCGGGCTGACACCGCCACCCTTGAGGGCGGCGATCGCGCCACCAGCGGTGCCGTCATTGGCGGCATAGACGCCCACCAGGCCCGACTTGACGGCCGACAACTGCGATTCCATCCACGCCTGCGCCTTGTCCGGGCTCCAGTCGGGGGTGTCGTATTCGGCGGCGATCTTGTAGCCCGACTTATCCAGCACGCTGTGCGCGCCCGCCTTGAAGTCGGCCGCGTTGGCGTCCGTCGGAGAACCGTTGATCATCACGATGTCGCCGCTGGTCTTGCCGGCTGCCTTGAGGGCGTCGACCAGGCCGGTGCCCTGCAACTCGCCGACCTTCTTGTTGTCGAAGGAGATGTAGTAGTCGCTGCCGGCCACGAAGCGGTCATAGGCGATGACCTTGACACCCTGGCTCTTGGCGTTGGCGACGATGGTCTGTGCCGACTTGCCGTCAACCGCATCGAGGACTAGCACCTTGGCGCCCTGGGTCAGAGCCGCCTCGGCCTGCTGCTGCTGCTTGGCCGCGTCCTGGTCGGCGTTGGAGTAGAGGACCTCGCAGTCGGCGCAGTCGGCCTTGACGGCCGCTTCGAAGAGCGGGCGGTCGAAGGACTCGTATCGGGTGGTCTTGGACTCAGGCAGCAGCAGGGCGATCTTTCCTCCCGCAGCGGAGCCGCCGCCGGAACTGGCGGTGTCGGTTGCGGCTGACGTCGTGCCTGCCGACGATGAGGCGCCCCCGGCCGCGCTGGTCGTGGAGGTGCCGCTATTGGTGCCGCAAGCGGTCAGTGCCGTCGCGGTCAAGCCGGCGGCGAGGATGGCGAACGACGTGCGCGTCGCACGGATGGCGGTCATTGCGTTGTGACTCCTGACTTCCTTGTCCTGCTGCGGTCGAGCGCCGCAGCCCGGAAGTCATTGAATCCGGGTTCATACCTTGAAGTCAAGACTTGAAGTCAAGATTTTTTCTGTCGGACTGCCGAGACCGTCAGGTGACTGCCAACGCGGCCCGCTGAGCGTTGTCCTGGACCTCTCTGGCCAGCACCAGGGCACCGACGACGTCGGACTCTTCGCCGAGGTCCCCTGCGCGCACAAAGACCGACGAGGCGGCGCTGGGCAGGGCACGGCGTTCGATGGCGCGCCGGACCGGGTCGATGAGAAGCGGACCCAGGCGGGCCATCTGTCCCCCGATCGAGATCACCTCTGGGTTGAGCAGATTGACAACGGCGGACAACGCAAGGCCGAGTGACTCCCCCGCATCCGCGAGCACGCGTCGGCACCCGGGCTCCCCGGCCAGGGCCTTGCTGATCACATCGCGCAGCGTGAGCACCCCATGCGACGGGCGCAGAGCCTCCAGGATCGCGGCGGAGCCGACAACCGTGTCCAGGCACCCGCGGTTGCCGCAGCGGCACACGGCGCCCTTGTCGTCGATGGAGATATGGCCGATCTCGCCGGCGGTGCCGGCACTGCCGCGCACGAGTTGCCCGTTGACGACCAGGCCGGCCCCCACGCCATAGGACATCTTGACATGCACGGCATCAGAGATTCCTTGCAGCGCACCGGAATTCATTTCACCAAGCGTGGCGAGATTTGCCGTGTTGTCGAGGAGAACGGGGGTCTTGAGGGCGGCCGCAGCCGCATCCGCGATCTCGATCCCGCGCCAACCGGGCAGGATGCCAGCGGCACCGATCTGCCCCGAGACGGTATCGATCGGGGCGGGAACGCCGAGGCCGACAGCAACGAGTTCGCGGGGACTGTGACCAGACCGTTCGACCAGGTCGAAGAGCAACGTCGCTCCTCGCTCCAGGCCCTCGTCGGCGGCGTGCTCGGCGGGCAGCGGCATACGACTGCTCGCGACGACCCGGTCCGGGGTGCCGGCCACCGCGGCCCGCACGTCGCGGTCTCCGAAGACGATGGCCCCAAGGATGCCGTCGGGCGTCGCCAACGAGACACTCACAGCGCGTCGTCCGTTGCGGACACTCGGGGTCAGCTCGACGACTCCCGCGCTGCCGAGCTCCTTGACGACATTGGACACCGTCGCCGGGCTAAGGCCGGTCTGTTCGGCGATCTCGATCTGGGTCAGCGCGCCGAGCCGGGTCAGCGCATCGAGGACCCGGAAGCGATTGCGTTCGCGCAGCGAGCTTTGCGAGCCGGGTGCGGCGCTCTCTGCGTTCACGTCTTAAACATAGCCAATGGTCACGCGCCTGGGGAAGAGCCAGCGGTCTGCGCGCGGCGCTGCATCAGGTGGCGGTGCTCCGCCTCGTTGTGGCACAGCGAGATCGCTGCATCGAAAGCCGCCAGAGCGGATGAGCGCCGTCCACAACGGTCCAGCAGCTCCGCACGGACCGCGGGGAGGCGATGGCCGGGCAGGTCGCCGGCGTCGAGATCGGCGATCGCGGCGAGGCCCCTCCTCGGGTCCTGCCGTCTCGGCGAGCGCTACCGCCCGCGCCAGCCGGGCGGCCGGCGAGGGAAAGGCGATCAGGAGGGCGTCATAGTGCGCGACGATCCGGTCCCAGCGGGTGGCTACGGAGGTCGGGGCGAGAGCGTGCTCGGCAGCGATGAGCGCCTGGAGGCGGAAGGCGTCCGCGGGCGCGGCGGGGATGGCGTCGAGGAGGTCGATGGCTTCGGAGATCTCGCTGTGGTGCCAGCGGTTGCGGTCTTGATCGGGCAGCAGAACGATCTCGCCGTCCGCATCCAGCCGGGCGTCTCTGCGTGAGTGCTGCAGGAGCATCAGAGCGAGCAGGCCATCGAGAGTGCTATTGGCCGGCACGAGGGACCGCACGACCCGGACGAGGTGGATCGCCTCGCCGGCGAGTTCGGTGTGCATCAGATCGGGGCCGGAGCCGGCAGCATACCCGGCGGTGAACGCATGGGCCACGGTGTCGAGGCGGTCGGGCAGGTCATCGAGCGCGGGGATGGCGAAGGGGATGCCGGCGGCGACGATCTTCTTCTTCCCGCGCGTGATCCGGGCGGCCATCGTCGGCTCCGTGCCTAGCCGATCGATCAGGACGCGCCGGGCACTCGTATGCAGCCAGGCCGCCGGGTTCGCCGGCACGCCGTCGCGCGGCCAAGTCCGGGCGGCGGCCTCGACGGCGTCGGCCAGCGCGTCCTCGGCCAGATCGAGGCGCCGGGAGTGCGCGATGAGTAGGGCGAGCAGGCGGCCCCACTCCTCGCGCACCACCCGGGTCAGGGCGTCGTCGTTCGGGTCGCTTCCCGAGGCGGCAGGGCTCGCCGATCCGCACTCGCCGCAGCGATGCCGCCCGCCGCCGTCACCCGACGTCATACGGCCTCCTCGGATGAACATCTGAGCCGGCCGCGATCGGCGGGCGTGCCGCGGCGCCGCATTCGTCCTCGCGAGGAGTCGATTTCGCATTTCGAGGAGTGAAAATTGCGCTCTCGACGGGGTGACGCAGGCTCATGAGCCGGAGAGGTCCTCGACGGGGCGGATCTCGACGGCATACCGGTGCGGCAGCAGGGCGGCAGCCTCGATGGCGGCGTCCAGATCGGGAAGTTCGACGTCGTAATAGCCGACCACGATCTCCGTCGTCTCCACGAACGGCCCGTCGCTCACCTCCCGCCGACCGTCGATGTGCCGGACCGTCGTCGCCATCGGCGTCTCCTCCAGCGGGGCCCCCGAGATCCGCCGGTAGCCGCGCTCGTCGGTCCAGGCGTGGAAGCGTTCGTGGGCGGCATAGACCTCGTCCTGCTCGGCGGGCGTCAGCTGCTCCCACTCGCCCATGCGGGTGCCGAGCAGGAAGACGTAGCGCTTCATCGGACGCGCTCGTCTTCGCGCACGACACGGCGCACCTCGATGCCGTCGCCGAGTTCGGCCAGGATCCCGCAGCAATCGAGCAGATCGTCGTAGTCACGGGTCTCGACGTGGAAGAAGCCACCGACGTGCTCCGCTGTCTCAGCGAACGGGCCGTCGCTGACGGATCCTCCGGCGCGAACGGTGCGGGCCTCGCTGGTGCGGTGCAGTTCGGCGCCGCCGAGCACGCGGTGCCCGCGGGCCGCGAGCGACTGCGCGAAGCGCCCGTAGGTCGCGTAGCCGGCGCTGCGTTCCTCCTGGCTCATCGTGGTCCACCACCGGTCCGCGTCGCCGATGATGAGGATGGCGTACTGCTCGGGGCCTGCCGTGGTCATCGACCTCTGCGGTGTGGTCATGGCTCAGTCCTCCACCAGGCGGCGCAGTTCGATCAGATCGCCAGTGCTCGCCAGGCCCGCGCAGATCTCGCGCAGGCCCACCTCGTCAGCGCTCTCGATCAGATAGAAGCCGACGATCTGCTCGCGGGACTCGGTGAACGGGCCGTCGGTGATCAGGGTGCCGCCGCTGCCGTCGGGGCGCATCGATGTCGCCTCGGCGGATGGAGTCAGCGGTCCGGCGACGATCACCCGGTGGCCGCCCGCGCCCAGGCGCTGGTTGAACAGGCGGTGGGCTTCGGCCCCCTTGGCATGGTCCTCGGCGGGCAGTTGCGCCCACTCCTCCTCGGGGGCGGGCAGCAACATCAGGTAACGACTCATCGGATCCTCCGTGATCGGGTCTTCGTGGCAGGTCGCGGGCGCGTCCTCACCACCATGACGGGCGCGGGTGGCCGCAATCGACAGCGCGGCCGGATTTCTTTTCCGACCTGCGGCGCGCGGCCTCAGCCTGCCGCGAGGGCCTGGTAGGTCGCGTAGGTCAGCGTGCGTCCCTCACGCTCGACCGTCCTGGCGATCTCGCGGACCTCGAGGCCGCCGAGACGATCGGCCAGGGCAGCGAGGCGGGCCAGGAGGCCGGGTTCCGGCTGCGCCGCCCAGATCGCTAGCGCCCCACCGGGGGCCAGCTGGGCGAGCGCACGCGCGAGGGTGGGATCGGCATACAGGCTCGAATTGTCCTGGTGGACAAGGAAGGACGGCCCATTGTCGACGTCCAGCAGGATGACGTCGAAGGTCTCGTCACCGGTCAGGAGGTCGGCCACATCGCCGGTATGCAGGCGCACGCGCGGATCGCCGACGACCCCGGTCAGGGTCGGGACGAGCCCGTCGCCGGCCCAGCCGACGAGGGCCGGCTCGATCTCGGCGATCACGACGTCTGCCACCCGCGGGTCTTCGAGGACGGCACGCGCAGTGAAGCCGAGGCCGAGGCCGCCGACGAGCACGCGGCGCGGCTGCGCGCACGCGGCGAGGCCCAAGCGCGCCAGCTCGACCTCGGTGGAGACGTCGATCGTGTCCATCGCGAAGACCCCGCCCACGATCAGCTCGTATGCCGTTCCTCCCCCTTGCGTCTCGCGGCACCGGAGCGCGATGTCGCCCCGTGGCGTGGTCGCCCGCGCGAGGGTTCGGGCGGGCTCGGGGCGGGCGGACGGCATACGGCAAGCCTGAGGCACGAGGGAAGGAGGGGCCTAATCGCGCCGAGGGCGATTTGTCGCAAGGGAATATTGTGCGAGATGTCCTTTCGGGCGAGGGTGGTTCGTGGAGGGTGAGGATGCGGCTTACGCCGAAAGACCTGGCCCCGCCGCCCGGCGGCGGCCGACCGCACGACTCGACCGAGGAGAAACTGCCATGGCTCAGTACCTACTGTCCGTCTGGCACGACGACCAGAACTTCCCGCAGACCAGCCCCGAGGACATGGACCGCATGTTCGCCCAGGTCGGCGCCTTCAACGAGGAGCTCCAGGGCGCGGGATCGTGGGTCTTCGCCGGCGGCCTACACCCGATCACGACCGCCACGGTGGTCGATGCGAGCAAGGGCGAGCCGGTGATCACCGGCGGCCCGTATGCCGAGAGCAAGGAGCAGATGGGCGGCTTCTGGGTCATCGAGGCGGCGAACCTCGAGGAGGCACTGGAGTGGGCGCGCAAGGGCTCGGCCGCGTGCGAGGGCCCGGTGGAGGTGCGGCCCTTCCAGGGTGATGACGACACTTGAGCAGGCGAGGACCTGGACCGGGGCTTGCGTGCTGAGCACGGCCGGGTAGTCGCGGTGGCCGAAAACCGGGCCCGCACCCCGACACCTCTTCGTCACCGATGCACCCGTCCGGACCGGTGTCGACGTGGCAAACCGGTGTACCCGTGACGGACCCGTGCAGAGGTGACCGGGTTGGACGAAGTCGGGGTTGCCGCGGAGATGGTGTCCCTCGCGGACAAGACGACGGTCTCATGGCGCCCGAGATCACCTATTGGTTGACTCAGGCGCATGGGGGGCCGGGGCACGCCTCGTGGGCCCTGGCGCTGGTGCTCGACCAGACCCCCCGGCCCGTGCTGGCCGAGGTCGACGACGTCCTTTCTCACGCTGGTCCGACTCGCGCCTCCTCCCGTCGACAGGCCGATTCAGCCCCGTCGAGAGGCCGGTTCAGCCCTGTCGAAAGGCCGATTCAGCCCCGTCGAAAGGCCGATTCAGCCCCGTCGAAAGGCCGATTCGCGCGCGACGGCCGCGTCATAGAGAGCCTTCTTGGACAACCCCGTCGCCTCGGCGACCTGCGCGCACGCGTCCTTGAGCCGTATGCCGTTCCCCACCAACGCCCGCACCTGCTCCACCGCGGTGGGCAGGTCGGCGGCGACCGGGCTCGCGCCGGCGACGACGATGGTGATCTCGCCGAGCACGCCGTTGGCAGCCCAGTCGGCGAGTTCGCCCAGCGGTCCGCGGCGGACTTCCTCGTAGGTCTTGGTCAGCTCCCGGCAGACGGCGGCCGGCCGGCCGGCGCCGAAGGCCTCGACCATCGCCGCGAGGGTCGCGGCTGTGCGGTGCGGCGCCTCGAAGAAGACCATCGTCCGGCGCTCCGTGGCGAGGTCGGCCAGAACCCGCGCCCGTTCCCCGGCCTTGCGGGGCAGGAAGCCGTCGAAGGCGAAGCGGTCCACTGGGAGCCCAGACAAGGCCAGCGCCATGAGCACCGCGCTCGGCCCCGGCGCGCAGGTGACCGGCAGATCGGCGGCGACCGCCGCGGCGACGAGCCGGTAGCCGGGGTCGGACACCGACGGCATGCCGGCGTCGGTGACGAGCAGCACTCGCTCCCCCGCCCGCAGCCGCTCGATCAGATCAGCGGTGACGGCGGCCTCGTTGTGCTCGTGATAGCTGAGCATCCGGCCCGCAGGCACGACGCCGAGCGCCGCGCACAGCCGCTTGGTGCGGCGCGTGTCCTCGGCCGCGATGACATCGGCGCGGCCCAGCTCCGACACCAGCCGGGCGGAAGCGTCGCTGGGGTCACCGATGGGCGTGGCGGCGAGAACGAGCGGCATACGCGTCATCTTGGCTGAGGCCAGCCCAAAGCGCTCAATCGTTGGGCGCCTGTCCGTCCAGCGCTGATGGCCGATCGCCAGGCTGCCCCTTCGCCACCACTTTCCTCGGATCCGCCGCTTGAACCCACCTCGTGCGCCGAGGAGCGGGGTCGAGAGCGAGGTCAGCCGCGGTGGCCGAGTTCGAGCTTGCGGGCCAGCCAGAGGCTGTAGCCAATGGCGAAGCCCCCGTCCCGAACACCCCCACGGGCGCGATGGGCCCGGCACCCTGCTCTCCACCACCCCCATCCTCGACCCCACCGGCCACAAGATCATCCCCGGCACAGCCATCGTCGATGACGGCCATGTCTACGTCACCTCCACCACCGGCATCTACGACCTGACCACCAGCTAACGCGCGCTCCATCTCGCGAGCCAGGCGGGCAACATACGATGACGCCCGTGACCCGGACCGAGGAGCTGCGCGCTCGCCTGCTCGGCTTCCGGCCCACCGACCGGCTGATCGGCTGGCTCGGCCCACTGCTGTTCGCGGTGCTCGGGGGGCTGATGCGCTTCTGGGCGCTCGACCGGCCGCACCAGTTGGTGTTCGACGAGACCTACTACGTCAAGCAGGGCGTCTCGATGCTCGAATACGGCGTCGAGATGCGCTGGGCGGGCGAGGGCAAGGTCGTCGATCCGCTGTTCACGCACGGCAATCTCAACGTCTTCATCACCGACAACGGCGACATGGTCGTCCATCCGCCGGTCGGCAAATGGGTGATCGCCTTCGGGGAGTGGATCTTCGGCGCGACGTCGAGTTGGGGGTGGCGCTTCTCGGTCGCGACGCTCGGGACGCTGTCGATCCTGATCATCGGGCGGATCGCGCGCCGGCTCTTCTCCTCCTCCCTGCTCGGGACGCTCGCGTCCTTCCTGACTGCCTTTGAAGGCCACCACTTCGTCCACTCGCGCACCGGCCTGCTCGACATCATCCTGATGTTCTTCGCCCTGTGCGCCTTCGGGTGCATCCTCATCGACCGCGACCAGATGCGCCGCCGGCTGGCCGATCACGTGGGCCGGTTGTCACGGCATACGTATGAGACGTGGGGCCCCGTCCTCGGCTTCCGCCCCTGGCGGTGGGTGGCCGGGCTCTTCCTCGGCCTCGCGGCCGGGACCAAGTGGTCGGGGCTGTTCTTCCTGATCGCCTTCGGGCTGATGTCGGTGCTGTGGGATATGGGGGCCTATCGGGCGGCCGGTGTGCGGCGCTGGGTCAGCTCGGCGCTCGTCGTCCAGGGGCCGATCGCCTTCGTCGCCATGGTCGGGACGGCGCTGGTGACCTATGTGGCGTCGTGGACCGGGTGGTTCCTGAGCGACCACGGCTACAAGCGGCACTGGGCCGATACGCATCCGGGGCCCGACTGGATCCCTGGCGCGCTGCGCTCGCTGTGGAGCTATCACACCGAGGCCTACCACTTCCATCAAACGCTGACCTCGCCGCACGACTACATGTCCAACCCGTGGGGTTGGACGGTGATGTCGCGTCCGACATCCTTCTTCTATGAGGGGCCGAAGCTGGGCCAGGACGGCTGCACCGTCGCCGAATGCTCCAAGGCGATCACCTCGCTCGGCACCATCACCATCTGGTGGCTCGCGACGGCCGGCATCGTCATCTGCCTCTATCAATGGATCCTGCGGCGCGACTGGCGGGCCGGCGCCCTGCTGGGGGCGCTCGCCGCGGGCTGGCTCCCTTGGTTCAACCTGCAACACCGCACGATCTTCCAGTTCTACTCGATCGCCTTCCAGCCGTATGTCGTGTTGATCGCGGTCTATGTCCTCGCCTTGATCCTGGGGCCGGCGACCGCCCCCTGGCCGCGCCGGCGGCGTGGCCTGATCATCGTGGGGATCTACTGCCTGGCGACGCTGGCGTTGTTTGCGTTCTACTGGCCGATCTATACCGCGCAAGTGGTGCCCTACAACTTCTGGCGCATGCACATGTGGTTCCCGAGCTGGGTCTGACCGGATTCAGACCGAGCCGTCGCTCTCCGGCGACGAAGCGAGCCTGAGGCTCGGGCCCGGCGTGTCGGCGGGTGTCCCGGCCTGTGCGCTGCTCGCGACTCGTCGCGGGGTCTGTCGGTGAGGGCTCGTAGGGTGGCGAGCATGTTCCTCATGCCGGGCGAATCCCGGGCCATCATCAGCGCGAGCGACCTACGCCAGGCCGCGTCGTGCGAGTGGGGGCTGCTCGTGGGTTTCGACGCGGTGCTCGGCCGCCGGCAAGCGCAGGAGGTCGAAACGGACGCCCTCTTCGAACGGACCCTGGCCCTCGGGATGGCGCACGAGCAGCAGGTGTTGCGCGAGCTGAGCCGCGAGCGGCGCGTCGTCCAGATCGCGCGGCCACGGCTGACCCGGCCCGGTTTGGCGGCTGCTGCCGCCGACACCGTCGAGGCGCTCGAGGGCGAGGCCGACGTGGTCTATCAGGCGGCCTTCGCCGGCGAGCGCTTCGTGGGGTTTGCCGACTTCCTGGTGCGCGGCGACGACGGGCGTTGGCAGGTCTGGGACACCAAGCTCGCGCGAGCGGCCAGCGTCGCGGCACTGCTGCAGCTCGCGGCATACGGCGATCAGTTATGGGCCATGGGCGTCCCCGTCGCCGACGACGTGGTCCTTGCACTCGGGTCGGGTGAGCGTGAGCGCTACCCGCTGTCGGTGATCGCGCCGGTCTATGCCGGGCGGCGGGAGCGCGTGCTGATGCTCCTCGACACCCACCAGGACAGCGGCGAGCCGGCGCAGTGGGGCGAGCCCGGGGTGCACGCCTGCGGCCGTTGCCCGGCCTGCACCGCCGAGCTGCGGGCGACCAATGACGTGCTGCTCGTCGCGGGGGTCTATCCGAGCCAGCGCAAAAAGCTCCTCGCGGCCGGCGTGACCACGATGGCCGACCTCGCCGCGCGTGACGAGCCCGTCCCGGACCTGCCCGACGGCCGCCTCGCCCGCATCCGCGCGCAGGCCCGGTTGCAACTGGCCCAGGAAGCCACCGGCGAGGTCCGCGCCGAGCTGATCGACCCGGCTGCCCTCGCCGCGATCCCGCCACCGAGCCCGGGTGACATCTTCTTCGACTTCGAGGGCGACCCGATGTGGACCGAGCCCGGCTCGGGGCGTTGGGGGCTCGAATACCTCTTCGGCATCGTCGAGACACCCGCCTCCCCCGGCCTCGCGCCGCCCTTTCGCGCGTTCTGGGCGCATGACCGCGCGCAGGAGCGCCAGGCGCTCATCGACTTCTTGGCGTATGTCGCGGCGCGCCGCGCGGAGTACCCCAACCTGCACATCTACCACTACGCCGACTACGAGCGCTCCCGTCTGCTGACCCTCGCGGCGCGCTATGGCACGGGCGAGGCCGAGGTCGATCAGCTGCTCCGGGACGGCGTGCTCGTCGATCTGTATGCCGTCGTCCGCGCGGGTGTGCGCGTCTCGCAGGACTCCTACTCGATCAAGAAGCTCGAGCCGCTCTATATGGGCGATGACCTGCGCGTCGGATCGGTCGCCACCGGCGGGGAATCGGTCGTTGCCTATCACGAGTTCGTGCAGGCCGGGATCGAGGGTCGGCACGACGAGGCGGCGCAGCGGCTGGAGGCGATCCGGGCCTACAACGAGTACGACTGCCTCTCCACGCTCCGGTTGCGGGACTGGCTGCTCGGCCAGGCGGAAGCGGAGGGAGTCTTGCCGTCGATCGGGTCGACACCCGAGCCCCCGGCACCCTCCTCCGAGGCCGTGCCCAAGCCCTCGCGGTGGGAGCGGGCAGAGGCCCTCGAAGCCCGCCTGCGAGCGCTGACCGACACCATCAGCGACATCGAGCGAACCGACGACGAGCAGGCCCTCGCCCTGATCGCCGCGGCCGTCCAGTTCAACCGGCGCGAAGAGAAGCCGCACTGGTGGCGCCACTTCGACCGGCTGCGTCACCCGGTCGACGAGTGGGCCGGGCAGGCCGAAGTCCTGCACATCACCGCGGCGGAGGTCGTCAACGGCTGGGAGGTGCCGGCTGGCCGGCGCACCTTCGCCCGGACCCTGCGCCTGACCGGCCATCCCGGGCGCGGCAGCCGCCCGATCCGGCCCGGAGCCGGCTTCGGTGTCCTCTACGACGTGCCCCCGCCGCAGCCCCTGGCCGGGGCCGCAGCCCCCGGTGCCCGCGTGGTCGAGACCAAGGTGACGATCGCCGAGGTGAGCGAGGACACCGACGGCCTGATCACGCTGGTCGCAATTGAGGGACTGCCGCAAAAATACTCCCCCTTCGACGACCTCCCCCTCGCCCTGACGCCCGAAGCGCCGCCCGGCACCTCGAATCTCGACGCGGCCATCGCCGACATTGCCGAATCGGTGGCCGACACCTGGCCACACCTGCCGCCCGGCCCGGCCCTGGACATCCTGCGGCGCCGGCCACCCCGCCTGTCCGCAGCGAGCAGTGCGCCCGGACCGGACGACCGATCCGCGACTGCCGGCTTGCCCGCCGCCGGACCGGGCGACCGGTCCGCGACTGGTGGCCCGCCCGCAACCGAAGTGGGCACCCTGCCCGCCCCCGACGGCACGCCATATCAGTTCGTGCGCGCCATTCGCACCGCCATCGAGCGGGTCGACAACTCCTATCTCGCCGTCCAGGGCCCGCCCGGGACGGGCAAGACCTACGTCGCTGCGCACGTCATCGCCGACCTGGTCAGCACCCGGCAGTGGGCCATCGGCGTGGTCGCCCAGTCCCACGCGGCCGTTGAGAACGTCCTCGATGCGCTGGTCAAGGCCGGCCTCGACCCCGACCTGATCGGCAAGTTCGCCCCCGACCGGCCGGCCAGCGCTTGGCACCGCTTCGAGCGCCGCGACGCGGACACGGTCGCCTTCGCTGCCGACCGCGCCGAGAGCGGCTACGTCATCGGCGGCACGGCCTACGACTTCACCAACCCCAAACGCTTCGCGCGCGGCCAACTCGACCTCCTCGTCGTCGACGAGGCTGGGCAGTACTCTCTCGCCAACACCCTCGCTTGCTCAGTCGTCGCCGATCGCCTCCTGCTGCTGGGAGACCCGCAACAACTCGCCGAAGTCAGCCAGGGCATTCACCCCGAGCCGATCGACACCTCCGCACTCGGCTGGCTGATGGCCGGCCAGGAGACCATCGACCCGCGCTTCGGCTACTTCCTCTCGACCACGTGGCGCATGCATCCGGCGCTCGCCGAGCGCGTCTCCCACTTGTCGTATGCCGGATCGCTCACCGCCGAGCCGTCCGTCACCACCGCGCGACGTCTGGCCGGGCTCGCCCCGGGCGTGCACGTCGAACACGTAGAGCATGACGGCAACACTGTGGACTCCCCCGAGGAAGCGGGCGCGATCGCGCGCTCGATCCACGACCTGATCGGGCGCGAGTGGCTCGACCCGGACGAGGCTGAGGCGCCGAGGCCGTTGCGGCAGAGCGACATCCGAGTGGTCACCCCCTACAACGCCCAGGTGCACCGGCTGCGTGCTGTGCTCGACGCGGCCGGGCTGACCCAGGTGGCCGCCGGGACCGTCGACAAGTTCCAGGGCCAGGAGGGCGCTGTGGTCTATGTGTCGATGGCCGCCTCCGCGCGCACCGATGTCAGCCGAGGCATGGGCTTCTTGCTGCAGCGCAACCGGCTCAATGTCGCGCTCTCGCGAGCGAAGTGGGCGGCCATCGTCGTGTGCTCCCCGGAGCTGACCGACTTCACGCCTGCGAGCCCGCGCGAGTTGCTCCTGCTTGGCGCCTTCCTGCAACTGACCGCGCAAGCGCCCAGTGCGGGCGAGCTTCTGACCGAGCCCAAAATCCGCCAGCCCACACTGTTCTAGCCGACGATCCCGGCGGAATCCACCCGTTGCTTCGCCGGGCGAGCCAGCGGCACTCGCCCTATGGTGACAAGGCGGGCGCCGTCGCTGCGGTGCCCCTGACCAGGGAGAGGGAGCTTGCTCATGACCACCACCCGCACGCGAATGTATGCCAGCGCCGCTGCCGCTGCGACGACGCTCAGCCTCCTCGCGGCCGCCCCGAGTGCCACGGCCGCGAACCGGAGCCAGCCCGCCCCGAACGTGCGCAGTGCATCCCCGAGCGCCTCCGCCAAGGCACCCGCGTCGACCAACGGTTTCTGCGCGTTCACCAAGATGACCGACCAGACCTACTCCACGTGGGTCGGCTTTCCTGAGGACCCGACCCGGCCCCGCACCTTCGGCGCCGACCTGGTCACCATCGGCACCAATCAGGGCGCCATCCCGATCCTGCTCGACCGCCGCGTCGCCCCGTGCGCGGTCGAGAGCTTCGAGTTCTTACTCACGCAACGCTACTTCGACAAGACCAGGTGCCACCGGCTCACGGCTTATCACACACCGCCATACGCCCTCTCGGTCCTGCAGTGCGGCGACCCGCTCGGCACCGGATGGGGCGACCCCGGCTACTGGTTCAAGGACGAGTTCAAGGGTGTCAACGCGCTGCCGAACTGGCCGGGCTTTCCCGACGGCAGCCGCAAGAACTACGTCCGCGGCACGCTCGCGATGGCCAATGCCGGCCCAGACACCAATGGCAGCCAGTTCTTCCTCGTGTATGAGGATTCCCGCCTCCGCCCCGACTACACCGTCTTCGGCCGGGTCACCGCCCCCGGCCTGACGGTCCTCGACAAGATCGCTGCCGCCGGTGTCGACCCGTCGTCGGAGTACTACCCCGAGGACGGCGCGCCCGCCAACCCGGTGCGCATCATGACCGTGCGGCGCGGCGGCCTCTAGGCGCCCCAGCCTTGCACCCCTGTCCGCCACCTACCCCGCGGCCATACCCTGGTCGGTATGCGCGACCCGGACGTCCTGCTCGCCCGCATCCGTGATGCCGTCATCGGTGACGACCAGGTCATGGACGGCCCCTACGGCCCGCGCCGAGTGACGTATGCCGATTACACGGCCTCCGGACGCAGCCTCGCCTTCGTCGAGGACTTCATCCGCGAGGAAGTCCTGCCGCGCTATGCCAACACCCACACCGAGGCGAGCGGCACCGGCCTGCAGACCACCCGGCTGCGCGAGGATGCGCGCGCGATCATCAAGAATGCCGTCCACGGCGACGACGATACGGTGGTGATCTTCGCCGGCTCGGGCACCACCGGCGCCATCGACAAGCTCATCGGCATCCTCGGCCTGCGCATCCCGAGCACCTTGGCGGACCGCTACCACCTGCGCGAGCAGATCCCGGCCGCGGACCGACCGGTCGTCTTAATCGGCCCTTCGAGCACCACTCGAACGAGTTGCCCTGGCGCGAGTCGATCGCCGACCTCGTCACCATCCGGGAGGACGCCGACGGACACATCGATCAAGCCCAGTTGCGCGCCGAGCTAGAGCGCTATGCCGATCGCCCGCTGAAGATCGGATCCTTCTGCGCCGCAAGCAAGGTCACCGGAATCGTCAGCGACACCTACGGCATCGCCGCCCTCTTGCACGAGCACGGCGCTCTCTCGTTCTGGGACTTCGCCGCCTGCGCACCCTATGGGTCGATCGAGATGACGGCGCCCGCCGGGGGCGACCCGGCGGCCTACAAGGATGGGGTCTTCATCTCGCCGCACAAGTTCATCGGCGGACCGGGCACCCCCGGCGTGCTCGCCGCCCGGCGCCAGCTGCTCACCAACCGGGTGCCGGCCACACCGGGCGGCGGCACGGTCATGTACGTCAATCCGGCCGAGCACCGCTATCTCACCGACCCGACACACCGCGAGGAGGGCGGCACGCCGGTGATCGTCGAGAGCATTAGGGCCGGCCTGGTCTTCCAACTCAAGGAGGCCGTCGGCATCGACGTCATCCGCCGCCGCGAGGCCACCTTGCTGCGCCGCGCCGTCGAGGCCTGGCAGGCCGAGCCCGCCATCACCATCCTCGGCAATCTCGGCGCCGGCCGGCTCTCGATCGTCTCCTTCGTCGTACGCGGCCCGAGCGGAAAGTACCTCCACCACAACTTCGTCGTCGCGCTGCTCAACGACCTCTTCGGCATCCAGACCCGGGGCGGCTGCTCGTGCGCCGGACCCTACGGCCACCGCCTGCTCGACATCGATCTCGAGCGCAGTCATCTCTTCGAGGAGCAGATCGCCACCGGTTGCGAGGGCATCAAGCCCGGGTGGGTGCGCGTGAACTTCAACTACTTCATCGACGAGCGCGTCCTCGACTATGTCATCGAGGCGGTGCGCCTGGTAGCCAGAGACGGCTGGAAACTGTTGGGGGACTATACCTTTGACGCTGCAAACGGCCTGTGGCGTCACAAGCGCGGGCCGGCAGGCGGCCGCGCCGCCCCAACGCACCGCGCGCTCGCCGGCAACGACTGGGATGTCGAGGCGATTCTGCGCCGGGATCTCCGGCTCGGGGCAGATTGGCGAGAAGCAACAGCCGGGCAAGACCGCCCGGTTGAAGTCGATGACGATCTCCCCCTCCTCGGGTTGCCGTAGGAAAAGGTGCCGGCCGCACCGTGGCCCGGCGGGATCGGCGAAGGTGAAGACGACGATGTCGCCGCACGTCCGGCCAAGCAGGGTGTGGGTCTGCGGGCCGATCCGGACCGTCACGGTGCCGCCGAGGTCGCGCGCCCCGGCGGGCGGACCGGCGGCACGGGCGAATTCGCGCACCTCAGGCAACATCCGGCCGCGCGGCTGCGGCCCGGCGTGCTTGGTGAAGTTTGCCGGCAGGACCCAGTCCGGGTCGAAGTCGTAGGCCCCCAGGGCCCTCGAAGCCGGCGCGGCGCTGCCTCGTCGTAGAGGCGCAGCTCATAGTCCTCACCGCCGACCAGCCAGGCCTCAGCCGAGCGCGCCGCCCGCGTGAGCAGAGGGCCGCCGCTGCACGTCGCTCGCCCCAGGAAGGCCTCATGCTCCAGCGGCACTCCGTCGATCGCGACCTCGCACGGTACACCGGGACGAACCCGAAGTCCGGTCTGCCCCGGCACCCGGAAGACCGAGACCATGATTCTTCGACGGCGGTCGATGCGTCGAGCCAATTGACGGGCTGGCGACGAACCAGCGCCAGCTCACCGTGGCGACCGGTCACCGCCGCCGCTCGATCGGCGCGCCACCGGGCGTGCGCTCAGCTCCGACGTCTCCATCAGCGAGCCGCCATCCCGATAAGTTGACCAACGGTAACCAGGATCTTACGGGCCCGGCCACGGTTCCGGAAGACCCGAGAGGGTGTCGCGGGCGCCGGTTGACCGGAGCCGAAAACCGGGGCACCTGGGCGGCCAAGGGCCGCTGTGGCCGCCCACCGCCTGTGACACCCTGGCCGTATGCCGCCCGCCCCGCCGCCTGCCGCATCTCACCGCTCGCAGGTCCCTCCGTTCACGGTGATGACCGTGCTGGCCGCCGTCGCCCACGCCCGGGCCCAGGGCCGCGAGGTCATCAGCTTGTGCGCGGGCGAGCCCGGGCAGGGCGCCCCGAGCGCGGTCCGGGCGGCTGCCGCCCAACTGATGCACGCTGGCATACCGCTGGGCTATTCGGAGACGCTCGGAGTGCGCGCGCTGCGCGAGGGGATCGCCGGCCACTACGCCCGGTGGTACGGCCTGGACATCGACCCGCAGCGGATCTGCGTGACGACCGGGAGCTCCGGTGCCTTCGTCCTCGCCTTCTTATCCGCCTTCGACCACGGGGACCGGGTGGCCCTCGCGCGGCCCGGGTATCCGGCCTACAAGAACATCTTGACCGCACTCGGCGCGGAGGTCGTCGAACTCGACTGCGGCGCCGACGTCCGCTTCCAGCCCACGGTCGAGTTGCTGGCTGCGGCCCATGCTCAGGCGCCGCTACGCGGGCTGGTAGTCGCGAGCCCGGCGAATCCCACCGGGACGATGATCAGCCCCGACGAACTCGGCGCCCTGGTGCGCTGGTGCGATGAGCACGGCGTGCGGGTTGTCAGCGACGAGATCTATCACGGCGTCACCTATACGGGCACGGTCGGGACGTGCGCCTGGGAATTCGGTCGCCGCGCTCTGGTGGTCTCCTCCTTCTCCAAGTATTGGGGCATGACCGGTTGGCGGCTGGGCTGGTTGCTGCTGCCCGACGACCTGGCCGGCCCGGTCGACGCCCTCGCGGGGAATCTGGCGCTGTGCGCGCCGGTGCCCGCGCAACACGCGGCCGTTGCCGCATTCACCGAGGCGGCCGACACGGAGTGCCAGGTTGCGGTCGAGGGCTTTGCCGCGGCGCGCCGGCTTGTCCTCGAGGCGCTCCCGGCGCTGGGGTGGACCGATGTCGCTCCTGCCGACGGCGCCTTCTATGTCTACGCCGGGATCGCGAATCTCCTTGGGCCGTATGCCGATTCGGTCAAGTGGTGCCAAGCGCTGCTGGACCAGGAGGACGTCGCGATCACCCCGGGCATCGACTTCGACGGCGTCTACGGCAGCACGCACGTCCGCCTGTCGCTCGCTCCCGGACCGGACGCGGTCGCCGAGGCCATCCGCCGGATTCTGCGTTTTCAGTCGCGGATTGTGTCAGCCTAAGGCGCGTGGACAGGGGGCCGGACCGTTGGCAGCGGCACGACTGGTGGGGCGTGGTGCTCGACACCGACGACGTCGCCAGGCTTACCCACTTCTATGCGGCGCTGCGTGGCTGGACCATTCATCACCTCGACGAGGACGACGGCGCCCTCGACGCCGGTGAGGGCGTTGCCTATCTGAGCGTCCAGCGCAATCCGGACTATGTCCGCCCCACCTGGCCGGGGGTGCCCGGCGCTCAGCAGTTGATGCTGCACCTGGACTTCGAGGTCACCGACCTCGCAGCCGAGACCGAGCGCGCGGTCGGGCTCGGTGCGAGTTTGCCCGAGCACCAGCCGCAGGAGAACGTCCGGGTGCTTCTCGACCCGGCCGGCCACCCCTTCTGCCTCTACACCGGCTGACGCCCTGGCGCCGGCTCACCGCCGCCCGACTTCTGTCGGGGTCAGGGCTTGACGAAGGGGAAGGTCAGCACGCCGCGGATGCTGGTGCCCGAGAGCAGCATGGCGAGCCGGTCGACGCCCATGCCCATCCCGCCACACGGCGGCATACCGAGTTCGAGGGCACCGAGGAAGGCCTCGTCGACCTCCATCGCCTCGGGGTCGCCGTGGGCGGCGCGCAGGGACTGGGCGGTCAGGCGCCGTCGCTGCTCGACCGGGTCGGTGAGCTCGGAGTAGGCGGTCGCCAACTCCATGCCGGCGACGACCAGGTCCCAACGTTCCACCAACCCGCGGATCGACCGGTGGGGCCGAGTCAGCGGCGACGTCTCGGCCGGGAAGTCGACATAGAAGGTCGGCGCGATCGTCACCGGCTCCACCAGTTCGCCATAGAGCGCCTCAATGATCCCGCCCGGACCCATTCCCGGCCGGATCACGATCCCCAGCCGTTTGGCGTGGGCGAGTAATGCATCGGTGTCGGTATCGAGCGAAACCTGCTCTCCCAGAGCAGTACTCACCGCATCCAGGACCGACACGACGGCCCAGTCACCAGCGAGGTCGAGCGGTCCGTCCTTGGCGTTCGGAATCGTCAGCCCCCCGTGCACCGCGCGCGCCGCGTCACAGACCAAAGCCTGCGTCAGCACCCGCATGTCGGTGTAGTCCGCCATCGGCTGGTAGGCCTCCAGCGAGGTGAACTCTGGATTGTGTGTCGCATCCGCACCCTCATTGCGGAAGTTGCGACCGAGTTCGTAAACGGGGCCGAACCCGCCGACGACGAGCCGCTTGAGATAGAGCTCCGGCGCGATCCGCAACGACAGGTCCGCGTGATAAACGTTGATGTGCGTGCGGAAGGGCCGGGCGCTCGCGCCACCGTGCACCGCCTGCAGGATCGGCGTCTCGACCTCGGTGAACCCGGTGGCGTCGAGCCGGGCACGCAGCGCCCGCACGACCGCGGTGCGGTCCCTTAGCGCGCGCGTCGCTTCGGGGTTGACGATCATATCCAGCGACCGCTGGCGGACCCGGGCCTGCGGGTCGGTGAAACCGCCAAATGGTATGGCGTGCAAGGACTTTGCCAGCATCGTCCAGTCCTGCACGTGCACAGCTGCGCTCCCGTTTCGCGACCGTCCGGCGGCCCCCAAGACACTGATCAGATCGCCCGTGTCAACGAGCCGGGCGAAGTCGCGGGCAGCGCACACCGAGGCGTCCAGCAGCAGCTGGGTGCGCTGCCCGTCGACCTCGATATCGGCGAAGACCACCCCGCCGTGGTCGCGGACCGCGCGCACTCGCCCGCGCCACTGCGGTGCTGCTGCGCCCTGCGCCAGGCCCGGACCGACGGGGTAGGGATCGCGGCCGGCCGCCCGCAACAGGTCCAGTTTCGCTACGCGCGCGACTGTTTGGTCACCGCGCCGCACCGAGGGTGCGGCCTCGACCTCGTCCTCGATCGCGAGCGCCTCGGCCACCACGGCCGGCTCGAGCCGGGTCTCGGGCAACCCCGTCCCGAGGAATCGTGGCCGCCAGTTCAGGAACCCTTCGGCATTGGCCGCGGCGATCGCGACCGGCACGATGGCCACCGCCCCGTCGTAGCAGGCGAAGCGGGGCACCCATTCCGGGTCATATTTCTGGTTGCTGCGATAGAGCCGCTCGAACTGCCAGAAGCGGTCGAGGAAGCCCAGGACGGAATAGTTCAGCCGATTGACCGGCCGCACGCCCAGTGCCTCGTTGTCGGCATACACGGTCCGGAACATGCAGAAGTTCAACGACAGACGACGCACCCCGAGCTCAGCCGCGTGCTCCATCACGTGGGCGACCATGGCCTCGGTGATCCCATTGGGAGCCTCCGGGCTGCGGCGCATAACGTCGAGCGAGACACCCGATCGCCCCCACGGCACCAACGTCAGCAACCCGACCAGCGCGCCTGCCTGATCCCGCGCGGTGACGATGAGGGTGGCCCCGTCGGCCTCGTCGGCGGCGCGGTTGAGAGCCATCGAGAAGCCGCGCTCCGGCTCGTCGCCGATCCAGTCCACCGCCTTAGCGGAGGTCTCGGCCAGTTCGTCGGCGCTCAACTCGCGCTGCCGTCCGGCGGTCACGACGACACCCGCGCGCCGGCAGCGTTCGGCCGCATGGCGCACCGGGGTCATCGCGCTCGATCGCAGGTCGAAGCGGTCGGGGTCGAGCACCGCCTCGTCGCCGAGCGCGATCGCGTGCAGGCCCGCGCCGGCATACGCCTTGGCACCGTCGGCGCTCGCGCCGAGCACGGCCGGCACCCAGCCGTAGGCCCGGGCCTCCGTCATCCACGCGGCGATCGCGGCAGGCCAGCTTGCCGGGCGTCCGATGGGATCGGCCGAGGCGAGCGAGACGCCGGCGATGACGCGATAGGTGACGGCCGCGGATCCGTCCGCCGAGAAGATCGAGGACTTGTCGCGGCGCGTCGCGAAATACCCGAGGGAGTCGGCCTCGCCATAGCGCCGCAGCAGCCGTCGAATCGTCAGTTCCCGATCGGGTGCCCACGAGTTGACCGGCCGCACCGAGCGGAGGAAGACGATGACGGCGGCGATCAGGCTGAGGCTGTAGAGCAGCGACAGGCCGTGCACGATCCAGGGCAAGACCCCGGTCAGACCGTGCTCGGTGAAGTAGTCGACATCGCCGGCGGCCTCATGCACCGCGGCATACGTCCGTCGACCCAGGTCGGCGGATCCGACCTGGCTCCAGATCGCCAAGGTCGCCAAGCCGGTGGACAGGAGTAGGCCGGCGACGAGCGTCGTGATCGCGGCCTTGAGCGAGCCGGGGACCAGGCGCGCGGGGAAGGCCGAGCGCAGCCGCCACAGCCACACGAGCACCAAGGGTGCGACGATCACCGCGACGATGTCGGCGGGACGGCCGACGGGATAGGAGCGGCGCCACGGCGCCAATCGAGTGCTCCCGAGGACGAGTGCGACGAAGGAGTAGTACGCCCCGAGAACTTGCAAGGTGCCGACCAGCCACAAGGCGATGCGCTTGCGCGAGAGCAGCGCGCGGGTGAGCAGGGCCAGGATGACCAGCGAGAAGAGCGACCTCGTCACCGGGACATTGATCGCCCCGAAGAACTGTTCCCACCACGAGCGCTGGGCGCCCCGCAGCCGGCCGGTGATCACCAGGGCGAGCGTGACGACCAGGGCGAGCGCGTGCACTCCGGCGAGGACCCGAGCACCGCGTTCGCCTAGCCAGCGACCTCCAGCCATGGCGGCCATTGTGGTGGGTCGGGCTGGATGTCCGCTGAGCGGCCCCTGCGGATGGACCGAGAGGGCGCTGAAGGTCAGGCGCCGTGGAAGCGCGCGGCACGCTTGCCGTTGAAGGCGCCGACGCCCTCGCGGAAATCCGCCGTATGCAGCAGCGCCTCCTGCCCGGTCTCCTCGCGTCCGATCGCCGCGGCCAGATCCAGGCTCGCGGCATTGATTGCGGTCTTGGTCGCGCCGGTGGCCAGCGGCGCGGAGGCGGCGAGTTCGCGGGCCAGAACCGCCGATCGCGCGGCGAACTCGGCGGTCGGGACGACCTCGGCGATCAGGCCCCACTGCGCCGCGGTCGCCGCCGGGAGGCGCTCGGCCGTCAGCGCGAGGCGCATCGCCCGCGCACGCCCGATGCTCGCGGCCACGAGCGCCGTCGCCCCGCCGTCGGGCATCAGCCCGATCTTGGTGAACGCGAGCATGAAGCTCGCTGCCTCGCTGGCCAGCACGTAGTCGGCGGCGAGCGCGAAGGAGACGCCGACACCGGCAGCCACCCCATTGACCAGGGCGAGCATCGGCGTGCGGGTCGCCGTCATCGCGGCGACGGCGCGGCCCGCGGCATAGAGCGTGGCGGTATCGATCTCCAATGGGCCGTCCGCCGGGACCGCCAGACTCGCGCCCGCGCAGAAGCCCCGGCCCGCGCCGGTGAGCGTGATCACCCGCACGCCCGGGTCGGCGTCGAGCCGCTCGAGCGCCGCCGTCAGATCCGCCAGCATCGGCGCGTCAACGGCGTTGAGCCGCTCGGGCGCATCGAAGGTCAGGGCGGCGATATCGCCCGCGACGCGGACGCGGATCATGCCTGGTGGCTCGGGGCGGCCGGGCGATGCGCCCGGCGGCGCTCGCGGGCATACACATCGGTCATCACGGTGGCGACGACGTCGATGGCGTCGAGGACGTCGTGTAGACGCGTGCGGAAGTTGGCCACGCGTTCTGGACGGTCCGGGCCTTCGGCAAGCACGCCGAGATTGTCGGCCAGTTGCAAGGCCGTGCCGAACAGCAGTGAGGACACCGGCTCCTCGGAGGAGACCCGCTTCTGGGCGACGAACTGATCACCGAGTTTGAGCGCGTCCTTGGTGACCTTCGCCTTCTCGATCGCCCCCGTCTCCGGATAGTCCATGAGCACGTCGGCGACGATCTCGTAGGCCTCGAAGAAGGGTCGCAGCGTGAAGGGAGAGAAAAGGGGCCACATCGCCGTCAGGGTGCGGCGGACGTCGAAGTCCGGTGCCGCGAGACGCTCTTGCCAGTCCGGCAACGAGCGAGTCATCTCCGCGTCAACCCGGCTGCGATACTCCGACTTCTCCTTGAAATAGAACTCGAACTTGAGCAGGTCGCGCAAGCGGTCCACGGCGGCCCAGAAGGCCGCAATCCGATCCGGGCCGGGGTCGGCCTCGCGCTCGGCCAGCACGAGCGACATCTCGCAGATGGCGGAGATCAAGAAGCGATGGACGATCGCATTGCGATAGAAGGTCGCGGCGAGCTGGTCCTCGGGCTTGATCAGCCAGACCCGGTCCCGTGCCCCGTCCACGCGTGTCACGGTGCCCGAAGAGGCGAGCGCGGCGAGCACCTGCTCGACACCTGTGGCGGTGCGGAGGTTGGCGACACTCGACGCCAGCGGCACCGACCGCGCGTCGAGATAGTCCAAGACGCGGGCCAACGCCGTGGTCACCTGGGCCGCGGTCATCGCCGTGCCCTGGACCCCGAGCAGGATCGTGGTGACCAGCGCCGTCGAGGTCACCGGGGTTGCTTCGTTCATCCGCCAGGCGACCTCGAAGGCGAGCTTCTGCAGGGCCAGCTTGCGCTTGGCCGGATCAGTCGCGGTCTCACCATTGGGCGGGCCCATCAGTGAGCGGATCATCACCGGCTCGGGGAAGCGGACATAGATCTTGCCGAAGTTGTTCGAGCCCTGCGCCTTGATGAAGTTGTAGAGCCAGGAGAAGCCCTCGGCCGCCTTCTTGCCGCCGCGGGCGTATTCGGCATACTCGCCGATCTCGTGGAGTTGGTCGAAGGTGATGGACACCGGCTGCAGGGCGATGTCATCGGAGCGGCCCTCGATATAGGCATCGGCGACGAACCCGAGAATGCCCAGCTTGGGGGGAAGCATCTTGCCGGTTCGCGAGCGCGTCCCCTCGATCGACCAACTGAGGTTGAAGCGCTTCTCGGCGAGGTAGCCGACATATTCCTTGAGGATGAACTTGTAGAGCGCGTTGTCGCCGATCGTGCGCCGGATGAAGACAACGCCGGCGCGACGCATGATCGAGCCCATCGGCCCGAAGGACATATTGATGCCCGCGAAGAGATAAGGCAGCGGGAAGTCGTTCTCTTCCAGGCACGCGGTGAAGACCAGGTTGTCAAGATTCGAACGATGCGACCACAGAAAAGAGACGGGGTGGTCGGCGGTGGTCCGGCGCAGCCGGTCGATCTCGTCGGGCATGGTGTCGATCTGCGGGTCGAAGCCCCGGCCGAAGACCGCCCGACCGACCCGCGGGAAGACGTCGACGAAATAGCGGCTCCAGCCGGTCGCGAGTTCGTCGAGGATCTCCTCGACCTTCTCGGTCGTCACCGTGACCGGGCCCAAGGTGGTGCGCAGATTGGCCAGGCCCGCCTGGAAGTGCCGGGAGGCGAGCATCTCGTCCTTGACCAGCTTGGCCGACTTGAACTGCGGTCCGAGCAACTGGGCGTCGGCGCGCTGCAGGGCCAGCCGGCCCCGGCGCCCGACGTAGCGAGCGAAGGCCACCGGATCCTGGCTGGCATCGCCGCCACCTTCGGCGAAGCGATCCCGCACCCGCGAGAGAGCGGCCGGCGTCCCGATGACAATCCGGCCGCGGTCCGGGTCGCTCCGGGCAATCTGGGCCTGCTGGCGCTCCTTGGGCTTGTAGGGATTGCGGCCACGGACCAGGTCGGTGACGCTGACCTTGCGTGAGCCGTCCTGATGTTCGGCCGGCAGCCAGGTCACGCCGATCGGCACCAGGAGCGCGTCTGCGTCGCCCTCGATCCGGCGGCTCAGGCCCGTGAAATCGCCGGTCGTCGATGCCCCACGGGGCAGCACGAAGAGGTCCATCCCACCCGGATGACTGCCCAAGTGTTCATCGACCCAGGACCGGATCAGCCTCTCCTCGACCGGGGTGCGTGCGGTGCCCACGGCGACGATTGGCTGGTCTGGGGCATAGGCGAGGTCCGCCGTGCCGGCGCTCATCGCGGTCCGGCAGGAGGAAAGGCCCAGAACGGGCAGGTGCGCGAGCGATGCATGGGGCCCTTTCTACAGCAGTTCGATAATGGTTGCGTTGGCCATGCCGCCGCCTTCGCACATGGTCTGCAGGCCGTAGCGGATGCCGTTGTCCTTCATGTGGTGAAGCATCTGGGTCATTAGGCGCGCCCCCGATCCACCGAGCGGATGGCCGATCGCGATTGCCCCGCCATTGGGGTTGAGCTTGGCGGGGTCCGCGCCGGTCTCGGCCAGCCAGGCCATGGGCACGGGCGCAAAGGCCTCGTTGACCTCGAAGACCCCGATGTCGTCGATCGTCAGGCCGGCCTTGGCCAGCGCCTTGGCGGTGGCGGGGATGGGCGCGCTGAGCATCATCACCGGGTCGTCGCCGGCGAGGACGCCGGTGTGGAAGCGAGCGATCGGCGTCAGTCCGAGCGCGGCGGCCTTGGCCGAGGTCATCATCAACAATCCGGCGGCCCCGTCGCTGATCTGCGAGGCATTGCCGGCGTGCACCGTGCCGTCCTCGCGGAAGACCGGCTTGAGGCTCGCGAGCGACTCCGGGGTAGTGCCTCGGCGCAGGCCCTCGTCGACCTCCAGCCGGCCACCGCCCGGGAGGTCGACCGGCGCATACTGACCGGTCAGCCGGCCGGCGTCGATGGCATCGGCGAGCTTGGCGTGGGAGGCGCTCGCGAACTCGTCCTGGGCTTGCCGGCTGAAGCCCCACTTCTGAGCCATCATCTCGGCGCCGATGCCTTGGTTGAAGGTGGGCACGCCATAGCGCTTGAGCACCGAATCGGCATACACCGGGCCGAACTCCCCGCCCGCCATCGACGCCCCCAGCGGCACCGCGCTCATCACCTCGACGCCACCGGCGACGACGACGTCGTACTGGCCGGCGATCAGGCCGGCGGCGGCGAAGTGGACGGCCTGCTGGGAGGACCCGCACTGGCGATCGATGGTGGTGCCGGGCACGCCTTCGGGCCAGCCGGCCGCGAGCACGCTGTTGCGGGCGATATTGAAGCCCTGACTGCCGACCTGCATGACCGCGCCCCAGATGACATCGTCGACCTCGGCGGGGTCGATGCCGCTGCGTTCGGCGAGGGCCGTGAGCACGTGCGCGGACAGATCCTGCGGGTGGACGGAGGCCAAGGATCCCTTGCGCTTCCCCACGGGGGTCCGGACGGCCTCGACGATGACGGCATCACGCGGTGACATGGGGTTCATCTTGCCTGTCCGGCGCGCCGGTAACCACGTCGGCTGTGTCACGTTGTCGCGGGCGACGGGTCAGCGCGGCGCCATCCGGATCGCCCCGTCGAGACGGATGGTCTCGCCGTTGAGCATCGGGTTGGCGATGATGTGCCCGACCAGCGCGGCGTACTCGCTCGGGTCCCCGAGGCGGGCCGGGTGCGGGACTTGCGCACCGAGCGAGTCCTGAGCATCCTGCGGCAGGCCGGCGAGCATCGGCGTCTTGAACAGTCCCGGCGCGATGGTGGTGACCCGGATCTTCAGGGCGGCGAGGTCACGGGCGATGGGGAGCGTCATACCGACCACGCCACCCTTGGACGCGGCATACGCGGCCTGACCGATCTGGCCCTCGAAGGCGGCGACGCTCGCGGTGTTGACAATGACGCCGCGCTCCTCGCCGATCGGGTCGGCCTTGGCGATCGCGGCCGCGGCGAGGCGGATGACGTTGAAGGTGCCGACCAGATTCACCATGACGACCGCGGTGAACAGATCGAGCGGGAAGGGCGACCCGTCGCGGCCGACGGTGCGCGCCGGCGGGGCGATGCCTGCGCAGTTCACCGCGACGCGCAGGGTGCCGAGCTCGGCGGCCCGCGCGACCGCGGCCTGGACGTCAGCCTCCTTCGTGACATCGGCCGGCGCGAAGGCGACGCGCTCGCCGAGTTCGGCCGCGACCTCCGCGCCCTTGCTGCTGGGCAGGTCGACGATGACGACCGACGCGCCAAGGCCGAGAAGTTGACGAGTGGTGGCCAGGCCGAGCCCGGACGCCCCTCCGGTGACGAGGGCGACGCTGCCGCTGATGTCCATGGTCAAGCACCTTTCTTGCTTTGCGTATGCCGTGGTGTGTCGTGCGTATGCCGGCGCGGCCGGGTCGGGGCGCGCCGGCGCTGGTCAGGCGGCCCGCAGCTCACGCAGGCCGGGGAGGGCCTGCTCGGCGAAGGTGCGCAGGAAGCGCTCCTGGTCATCGCCAGGGGCGTGGAAGACGAGGTGGTCGAAGCCGAGGTCGGTGTAGAAGCGGACCGCCTCGACGACCGCGTCGGCCTCGCTGGCCACGATCCAGCGCTTGGCGACCTG
The DNA here is from genome assembly GCF_039531165.1 of Nostocoides vanveenii. Taxonomy (NCBI): domain Bacteria; kingdom Bacillati; phylum Actinomycetota; class Actinomycetes; order Micrococcales; family Intrasporangiaceae; genus Nostocoides; species Nostocoides vanveenii. Next base: position 50,020 of record NZ_BAAAPN010000107.1, read on the forward strand.
CTCGATCGGCAGCTCGTCGGCCGCCGCCTCCATCTCGCCCGGGCTGTGGATGCTGTGCTTCTGTTCGGCGGTCAGCGAGAGCGGCGCCCAGAAGCGGGTGTTCTCGAGGGCGGCCTGCGGGTCGGGGTCCCAGGAGAGCTTGATCTCGATCATCCGCTCGATCGGATCCTCGGCCCGGCCGGCCTTCGCGCGTCCTTCGGCGACCGCGGGGATCAGCTCATCGGCATACAGCTCGCGACCCTTGCCGGAGGTGCAGATGAAGCCGTCGGCGACGCGGCCGGCATACCGGGCAACCATCGGGCCGCTCGCCGCGACGTAGACGGGCACCGGGTCCTCGGGGCGATCGAAGATGCGCGCGCCGACGGTGTGGAAGTAGTCGCCATCGAAGGTGACCTCGTCCTCGGTCCAAAGCCTGCGCATCACGGTGACGGCCTCGCGCAGCCGCGCGAAGCGTTCCTTGAACTCCGGCCACTGCTCGACAGCGCCGACCGCGATCTCGTTGAGGGCCTCACCGCTGCCGACCCCGAGGAAGACGCGACCGGGAGCCAGGCAGGCGAGGGTCGCGAACTCCTGGGCGACGACCGCCGGGTTGTAGCGGAAGGTCGGGGTGAGCACGGACGTGCCGAGGGTGATCCGCTCGGTGCGGGCCGCGACATACGCTAACCACGCGAGGGCGTTCGGCGCGTGCCCGCCGGTCAGCCGCCAGGGTTGGTAGTGATCCGAGATCGACGCGCTGTCCAGTCCGACCTGTTCGGCCAGCACGGCATAATCCGCCAGCCGCGCCGGCGCGAACTGCTCCGCCGACGCCTTGTATCCGATCCGTATGCCCACTCGTTGCTCCTTCAACTGACGTCTCACTCGGAAACGATGGCGTCCAACTCGACCTCGACCTGCCAGCGCGGGTCGAGCAGGCCGGCGACGACGACCACGGTGCTCGCGGGCCGCACGTCGTGGAAGACCTCGCCGTGGGCCTGGGAGACCGGTTCGGCGGCGTCGGCGCTGGTGATGTACTGGCGGGTCCGCACGACCTCCGAAACGCTCCCGCCGAGCTCGGTCAGCGCGCCGATCGCGATCTCCCAGCATCGGCGGGCCTGGTCGAGGGGGTCGAGCACGATGCCACCGTCGGGCCAGATAGGGGCGGTGCCGCTGACGGCGATGTGATTGCCCACCCGGACGGCGCGACTGAAGCCGATGGTCGCTTCATACGGTGAACCGGACGAGGCATGGCGACGATCCATTGAACTGCGACTCTCCTTTGAGTTGACGCCCGGGATGAGGGGTGCCGAGCCGGCGACTTAGCGCAGGTTAGGTGTCCTTCAGCATGGTCGACCCTGCTGGAGGACACCAAACCTCTGCTAGCAGTGTTACGAAACCACGGACGGACGGGGTCCCCACGAAGTATCGGAGCGACGAAGGAGCGGAGAACTTCGAGGGGTGTCCTAGCAGCAGTTAGGGACGGGGGTCAGTGCTGGCCGATGTCGCGCAGGAGCGCCTGGAACCACTCGACCTGCGGGTCGAAGGCCTTGGCGCCGCGGATGCGCGGGAACTCGATCGCCCGCAGCTCGTCGCCGGCCTGCTCGTCCTCGCCGACCACGCCGCTCTCGCCGCGCAGGGCCGCATCCACCGCGAAATCGGTGCAGCGCTTGATCAAGGCGAGGTCCTCGTCATTGGCCGCCGCCGACCGGGCGAAGTAGCCCGACTTCTGGACCATGACCTTCTCGGCGCCGATCGCGGCCGCGAACTGCTTGGCGAACCAGGCACCCGGGTTGACCTTGTCGAGCATGACGTGGCCGAACGGGTCACGCGGCACCTCATCCCCCGCGGCCTCCATCTCAGCGACGACGTCCGCGACGCCCGCGCCCTCGGACAGGAAGATGTTGACGCAGCCGATCTCGTCCATGGTGGCGCGCAGTCGCGCACCCTCGGCGGCGATGTCGATGTGCGACTCCGGGACATAGACCCCGTGCACATCCCACCGCTGCTGCGAGTTCCCGATCCCCGGCACGTATGCCTGCTCCCCCACCCACGTGTGGTAGCGCCGGGCGGTCTCGGCCGTCAGCCATCCGCAGTGGCGCCCCATGACCTCGTGGACAATGAGCATCCGCGGATTCGAGGTGTGCTCGCCGATGATGTTCTTGGCAAAGATGGCCCCCTGCTCGGCCGCCGTCCAGGCGCCGAGGGTCTGCCGGATCGGGACCACGTCGTTATCGATGGTCTTGGGCAGGCCGACGACCTGGAGCTCGTAGCCGTTCTCGTGCAGGTAGGCCGCGAGATCGGCGGCCGTCGTGTTGGTGTCGTCCCCGCCGATCGTGTGCAGCACGTCAACGCCGTCCTTGGTCAGCTGCTCGGCGGCGACATGCAGGGGGTCCTGGCCCTCCTTGACCAGGCCGCGCTTGACGCAATCGGCGACATTGGTCAGCTTGACGCGCGAGTTGCCGAGCGGGCTGCCGCCGAAGTGGTGCAGCAGGTGGGCGCCCTCGCGCACCTCGGCGGTGACGGGAAGCGAGTTGCCGGTGAGCAGGCCGGCGTAGCCATCGAGATAGCCGATGATCTCCACCTCGGGAGCGGTCTCGGTGTAGCGCTCGATCAGGCCACCGACGGCACTGGACAGGCAGGGGGCGATGCCGCCGGCGGTGAGCATGGCGACCTTGCGAACGGGCATGACGAACCTTTCGGGAAGGCGAAGGTGACGTGCTCCCATCCTTCCACTCCGGCATACGGTCGGCGAACCGGCCGTCGTCACATGCTCCGATTCGGCGCCGTGGGTAAGCGCAGACCGATCCGCATCATGGCGTCGATCGCCGACATCCCGCAGCGGTCAGGCGGCTGCGTCGTCCCGCCAGGCAGGTAGGAGCGCGGCGTCAGCCGGCGGCGCAGGGCCGGGCGACGGTCTCGGCCGGCGGGGCGACGCGCTTAGGCGGCCGGGGAACCTGGGACTTTTCCAGGAGAGAGGTGAACCCGTTGCCGATGACCAGGTCGACGCCACTGCCCTCGCGGGCGTCCTGTTGCATCCGGGCACCGGGCAGGTTCTGCTGCACGGTGGCGGCGGCATCCGCGCCGTCCGGGCCGAAGCGGATGACCGCGATGTCATCGGGCAGGAAGCTGCGCAGCGGGTCGTTGCCGACGGTGCCGAGGTGGAATCCGCGGCTGGCCAGGTCGTCGGCGACCGTCGCGGCGAGGCCGGCGCGCCAGGTCGTGTTGTAGACATTCACCGTGATCTCGCTCGGCAGCGGGGCCGGCGGCGGCGGGACCGGCTTCAGCCCGGTGAACCCGTAGCCGATCACGACCTCGACCGTGCTACCACCGCGGCCGTCGTTCCACGTGCGGGCGCCGGGAATCTGTGCCGCAACGAGCAGCGCCTGATCCAAGCCCTTGGGGCCGTGGTAGATCATCGCGGCCCGCTTGATGTAGACGCCGTCGGGCGCATTGCTGACGTCCTTGACGACGAATCCCCGCTTGGTCAGGGCCTTGGCGACCTTGCCGCCCTGTCCGGCGGTCTCGTTCGAGTTGGTGACCAGGATGTCGAAGGAGTCGCGGGCCGGGGCCGGGACGACGGCCGAGACACACGCGATGGCGGGTTTACGGGTGAGCAGGCCTGCTCCATAGGCCCCGGCCACGCTCGCTCCACCGACGATCAACCCAGGCAGGGTGATAAGCAGCACGAAGCGGCGCCGTTGGCGCCAGCGGATGGCACGCCGTGCGTCGTCCGGTGCCACCGGGACCTGCGTCATCCGTCCTCGTCCCTTCGCTCGTGTCACTGAAGGCTCAGTCTGCCTCACTGGTCACATTGATCACTAGCGCAACACAAGTCACACTGATAAACTTTGATAACAGTTCTGTGACGTCCTCCGAGTGTTGACGCTCAGCGGCGGCGGGCGGTTGGCCGAAGGATCGTCACAGTCGAGACACGGCGCTGGGTCCTGGGGTGGTCAGCGGCCGGTGCCGGCGTAGACGACGGCTTCCTGGTCGGAGTCGAGACCGAAGGCCGTATGCACGGCGCGCACGGCCTCATCAAGCCGGTCGTCGCGCATGACCACCGAGATGCGAATCTCGGAGGTCGAGATCATTTCGACGTTGATGTCGGCCGCGGCAAGGGCCTTGAAGAAGGTCGCCGACACCCCCGGGTTGGACTTCATGCCCGCCCCGACCAGCGACAACGTCCCGATCTGGTCGTCATACAGCAAGGAGGCGAAGCCGACCTCGTCCTGGATCTTCGACAGGGCCTGCATGGCCGCCGGCCCCTCGCTGATCGGGACGGTGAAGGAGATATCGGTCAGGCCGGTCTCAGTCGCGGAGACATTCTGGACGATCATGTCGAGATTGATCTCGGCGTCGGCGATCGCAGCGAAGATCTGGGCGGCCATACCGGAGCGGTCGGGGACGCCGACCACGGTGACCTTGGCCTCGCTACGGTCGGTGGCGACCCCGGCAATGATCGGTGCTTCCACGGCTTCTCCTTCGGGAGCGGGCTGGTCGGTGACGAGAGTGCCCTCCTTGCTGGTGAAGGAGGAGCGGACATGGATGGGGATGTCGAAGCGGCGTGCATACTCGACGCTGCGCAGGTGGAGCACCTTCGAACCGCTGGCCGCGAGCTCGAGCATCTCCTCGGCGGTGATCCGGTCCAGCTTGCGCGCTGCTGGAACGATCCGCGGGTCGGCCGTGAAGACGCCGTCGACGTCGGTGTAGATCTCGCAGACGCTCGCCCGCAGCGCGGCAGCGAGCGCGACGGCGGTCGTGTCCGACCCGCCGCGCCCGAGCGTGGTGATCTCCTTGGTTTCCTTGCTGACACCTTGGAAGCCGGCGACGATGACGATGTGCCCCTTGCCGAGGGCCTCGGTGATCCGGCCGGGCGTGACGTCGATGATCTTGGCCCTGCCGTGTTGGGCGTCGGTGATGACACCGGCCTGCGAGCCGGTGAAGGAGCGCACGCTGTGTCCCTGGTCGGCGATGGCCATCGCCAGCAGCGCCATCGAAATCCGCTCTCCGGCGGTCATCAGCATGTCGAGCTCACGCGGGGGCGGCATCGGGCTGACCTCGCGTGCGAGGTCGAGAAGTTCGTCGGTGGTGTCGCCCATCGCGGAGACCGCGACGACGACGTCATTGCCTTCCTTGCGCGTGTCGATGATCCGGCGCGCGACGCGTTTGATGCTCTCGGCGTCGGCGACCGACGAGCCACCGTATTTCTGGACGACGATCGGCACGGCTGACAGCTCCAGGTCGCTAGGGGCAGGGGCGCGTCCACTCTAAGGAGGCGACGCGGCAGACAACCGCATTTTCCGTATGCCGGACCCCCGCGCTCGTGACGGCGCCCCCAGCCCGCCGAGGCGGTGGCCGGTCAGGGGTGCAGTGCGTCGAATTCGGCCTCGGCGACGATGTCCTCGTCGGCGTCGAGCCGGACGTGCGCCAGCAGGGAGTGCAGCACGCGCAGGGCCATGGCCGCCCGCTCGCCCCAGTCGGACAGATAGCTGAACTGCCACCACCACAGGGCTTCGATCCGGTTGCCGCGGTCGTAGTGCCGCAGGCCGTGATCGAGGGCGGCGACGACGGCGGCGAAGTCGGCGCTCAACGAGCCGGTGGTCAACTCGTGAGTGGTCACCGGGTCGACGAGGTCGGCATAGGTGTCCAACCCCTCGAAGACGTTGAGGATCGCGGACTGGAGGGCGTCGACATCGGTGTCCGGGCCGTCGTCGGGCTCGAAGCGCTCGCGCAGGACGACGTCCTGGACCGCACCGAGCCGGGCACCGGTGACAAGGACCTGCGAGGTCGCGAGGAGGGCCAACGAGAGAGCCGCCTCGGGGCTGGTGCCGGAGGCGATCTCGGTCATGGTGTCGAGGAAGGCCCGAGCTTCGAGGGCGGAGATCTCGGCGAGCTGGGCGAGATCCGCGGTGTCCGGGGCGTCGGTGTCGGTGACGCTGGTGTCGATGGCGTCGGTCCGGTCAGGCATCGATGAGTCTCCGTCCTTCGAAGGCGCGGCCCAGGGTGACTTCGTCGGCATACTCCAGGTCGCCGCCGACGGGCAGGCCGGACGCCAGCCGGGTCACGCGCAGGCCGAGCGGCCGCAGCTGGCGAGCGAGATATGCGGCGGTCGCCTCGCCCTCGATATTGGGGTCGGTCGCGATGATGACCTCGGTGATCTCGTCACCACCGAGGCGGCGCATGAGCTCGGCGATGCGCAGCTGATCGGGACCGATCCCGTCGATCGGGCTGATCGCGCCGCCGAGGACGTGGTAGCGACCCTTGAACTCGCGGGTGCGTTCGATCGCGACGACGTCCTTGGGTTCTTCGACGACGCACAGGGCGTGGGTGTCGCGCCGCGGGTCGGCGCAGATGCGGCACTGGGTGTCCTGGGCAACATTGCCGCACGTGCTGCAGAAGGTGACCTTGTCCTTGACCTCAGACAACGCCGTGATCAGGCGCTGGACGTCCGCTGCCTCGGCGCTGAGCAGGTGGAAGGCAATGCGCTGGGCGCTCTTGGGGCCGATCCCGGGCAACTGCCCGAGCTCGTCGATGAGGTCCTGGACCACGCCTTCGTACACGTGATCACCCTATGCGCTCGCACCGACAACAGCGCCCGACGCGCCCCGGCGCCCGCTTGCGCGGGACCGTATTCGCCGTCGGCCGATCTCGCCGAAGGGAAAGCGGTCAGGCCCCGGCTGAGCGCCCGGTCAGCTCTCGTCGCCCTCGGACCAGATGACGGTCCCACCAAGCACGCGCTCGATCACCGGGCGGCCGACCTCGCCGAGGGCGATGACGTCCTCGTCGTCGTCGCTGATCAGGTCCTCGTCATCGATGTCCGCATCAACGGCCGGATGCTGAGTGCTCAGCTCGGTCACCACCCGCCCGACGGGGGCAGGACGGGAGGATTCACCGGTGTTCGCGCCACTGGCCGGCCCACGCGCGCCCGGGCCCGACCCATGTCCGGCCCGTGTGGCCCGGGCCGATTGCGACGACCCCCCGTGCGAGGCGTGCCCGGCGGGGTCGGCGGCCGGGCCGTCGCCCGCCGCCTGATCCTGGGCGGCGGCACCCGGCGAAGGGCTCGCCCCGTCCGGGGCTGCGCCAGACACATCGGCCCAGCTCGGCGAGCCGGCGTTCGGGCTCGCCCCCCAACCGGACCCGCCACCACCAAGCGCCTCGCGGGCGGCCTGATCCGGTCCACCCGACCCGGAGGCACCCCGCCCCTCGCCGCGCCAGCCGGCATCGGGCACGTCGGCCGACCTTGCGTTGGCACCCGACCCCGGCCGTTGTGCTGGCAGCCCATCCGACCCTCGGGTTCCGGCGTCCAGACCCTGCTCGTGCTCAATGACGGGAGGGCTGGCGCCCGCACCTGACTGCCCTGCACCGACCCCGAGTGCCCCCTCGGATTGCCCTGCGTCACCTGAATGACCGGTGCCGGCCTGGCCATAACGGCTGCGGCGGTCGCCGGCTCCGGGTGCCGACTGCGAGCGCTCAGAGCCCCCGGGATGACCGCCCCGGGACCGATCGGGGCCGCCGGGTGCGCCACCAGCCTGCCCGGCACCCGGCCGCTCGTCACCGCCCTCGCGGCGACTACCGGAGCCACCCGCAACGGCGTCGACCCGCACGTCCACGCCCAGGACGTCGATCAGTGCCTGGCGCACGATCTCGGCGTGGATGCCGGACCGGAAGGTATTGGCCAGGCCGACCGTGGCGATCGTCAGCACCAGCCGCCGGCCGTCGTAGTCCTGGACCTGCGCGTGCTGCGACAAGAAGGTCCACGTGGTCCGCTTCAAGGTGAAGATCCGAGCCAGCACGTCCGGCCAGGAACGACGCAGGGCCCGGACATCAAGGCCACCCGGGCCCCGCCCGGACGGCGCACCATCGCCGGCCGACAAATCGGCCGGCGCCGGCCCGGTCCGGATCATCGGCCGCGGACCAGCCGATGGCCGAACCGAACCATGCTGTCCCGCAGCGCTGTTCCCACCCGGGCCCCGGGCATCGCTCTGGCCGCCAGGCCCCGCGAACCCGCCCGCATCGACTTGTCGGCCGGGCCCCGCCGACCCGCCCGGTCCGCGCGCATCGCCCGTTGCCGCCGACCCGCGATCCACACCACCACGACCAGCCGCGTCGCCGCGTTCCTGACCGATCTCGCGACCCCGCACCGAACCGTACCGGCCCGCAGATTCACCACCAACCTCACCCCGACCGGCCGCCCCGCCCTGCCCAGGACCATCGCCCCCGCCGCCTCGGCTAGCCGCACGCTCGTCGCCGACCTCGTGCCCGACCGGCTTCTCCGGCTCGGGCAGCGATTGCGCCCCGACTGCCGATCCCCCCAGGCCAGCCGCCGACTGCCCACGCGCCCCGCCGGCAGGCCCCTCGCTCGCGGCAGTTGCGGGGCGCGCGGCCGGCCCCGTGCCCGGCGAAGCCGCCGCCTGCCCGACCCCGGACGGGACGCCCCCCACCTCCAAGCGGCGTTCGAGCCGGTCCAGCCGAGCGGCATACCCGCGTTCGCCCGCGGCGCCCGGCAGCAGCACGCGCGCGGCGATCAACTCCAACTGCAGACGCGGCGACGTGGCGCCCGTCATCTCCGTCAGACCGGCATTGACAATGTCGGCGGACCGGGACAGATCCCCCAGCCCGAAGGCCGCAGCCTGCACCCGCATCCGGTCGATCTGGTCGCTCGGCAGTCCGCGCAGCACGAAGGCGCCCGTGTCCGGCGCTGCTGAGAGCACGATCAGGTCGCGGAAGCGCTCGAGCACATCCTCGACGAACCGTCGCGGATCGAGCCCGGTGTCGATCACCCGCTCGATCTGCCCGAAGACCGACGCGCCGTCCCCGGCAGCAAAGGCATCGATCGTCGCGTCCAACAGTTCAGCGTCGGTGAACCCGAGAAGAGCGGCGGCGCCGTCATATGTCAAGCCGTGCTGGTCGGAGCCGGCCATCAACTGATCGAGCACCGAGAGCGAGTCACGCACCGACCCCGCGCCCGCGCGCACGACGAAGCTCAACACGCCCGGCTCGACGGGCACCCCCTCGGCCACGCACAGCTGCTCGAGATAGTCGTGCAGTCGCGCGGGCGGCACCAGCCGGAAGGGATAGTGGTGCGTGCGCGAGCGGATAGTGCCGATGACCTTCTCGGGCTCGGTCGTCGCGAAGACGAATTTCACATGCTCGGGCGGCTCTTCGACGATCTTGAGCAGAGCGTTGAAGCCCTGCGGGGTGACCATGTGCGCCTCGTCGATGATGTAGACCTTGAACCGGCTCGAGGCGGGGGCGAAGGCCGCACGTTCGCGCAGGTCACGCGCGTCGTCGACGCCACCATGGCTGGCGGCGTCGATCTCGATGACGTCGATCGAGCCGGACCCGCCGCGCGCGAGGGCGACGCACGAGTCACACACTCCGCAGGGGGTGCCGGTCGGCCCCTCTTCGCAGTTGAGGCAGCGTGCCAGGATCCGCGCGCTCGTGGTCTTGCCGCAGCCGCGCGGACCCGAGAAGAGGTAGGCGTGGTTGATGCGTCCCGAGTCGAGGGCGCGCATCAGGGGCACCGTCACGTGCTCCTGCCCGATCACGTCGGCGAACGTGTCGGGCCGGTAGCGGCGATACAGGGCGGTGCTCACCCGGGGAACCTTAGTAGTGCCAGCCGACAACCCCTCCCCGCAGCAACCACCCGGCCGCAGCGCTCACCCGGCGAGCGGGATCCGCAGCTCCGTCAGCAGGCTACGGACCCGGACGTCGATGTCGTTACGGATCTCGCGGACGACCCGAAGCGGCTGGTCGTGCGGGTCCGCGACGGGCCAGCTGACGACCAGCTTGGCCCCCAGGTCGTCCGGCTGAGACCCCATCTCGACGAGGATGTCCGGGGCATGCACCGGATCGCCGACCGGACTGCTCCGGAACAGCTGCTCCAGATCGATGCCGCGCTCGCTCATCGCCTCGGCGACCAGGGTGTCGACGGCGACTGCGGTATGCCGTCCGGTCGCCCGCACATGAACGTGCCGCCCGCCGAGGCGGTGCGCGAAGGCCGCGGCCATCTGGGAGCGGCCGGTCCCCCACTCGCACGCAAAGAGGATCGTCGGCACCGTGTGCAGCGCCTCGCCATGGCCGGCTGCGTCGGCCTGCAACAGGTCGCGGGCCCGCTTGGCCACGAGGATGCCGAGGAATTCGGGGTGCCGGGACGCCGGCTCCAGCTCCGCCCGCGCTCGCCCGACCGCCGCTGCCACCTCTTCGCGCGTGAGCGAGTCGGAGAACTTCGCCGCCAGGTCCGCGGTGATCTGCTCGTATGCCGTGTCGTCCAGGTGATGCATCGCTCGCCTTCCGTGATCTTCGGATCACATCCTTGCGCGCGGCCGCCCCGCTGTCACGAGCGGGGACCCACCGACGGGTCGCTCCCTCGCCGAGCGGTCGTTTCCCGTCCGACGGAGAGTTGCCTGGCGGACGGGCGTCCTCGGCCGGGACAACCCTGGGCCCGCCACCACGCCCGGCCGACCCAACACGCGGCGCGAGGGACAATAGGGCCATGCGTATCGACGTCTGGTCCGACATCGTCTGTCCCTTCTGCCACCTCGGCCGGCGGCATCTCGAACTCGCCCTCGCCCGCTTCGAGCATGCCGACGAGGTCGAGGTGATCTGGCATAGCTTCGAGCTCGATCGCAACGCCCCGCGGGTCGGCACCGAGCCGGTGATCGAGGGGGTCGCCGCCAAATACGGCGTCCCGATGGAACAGATGGTCGCGCAGCACGAGTCGATGGCGGCCGCCGCGGCAGCGGTCGGGCTGGACTTCCAGTGGCGTCGCCTGGTGGCGTCCAACTCCTATGACGCCCATCGCCTCATCCACGCGTCGCGGGCCGCCGGCGTGGAGACGCCGGTCACCGACCGGATCATGCGGGCCTGGTATTCCGAGGGTGCGGCCATCGGTGATCCCGAGGTGCTCGCCGCCCTGGCCGTCGAGGGCGGGCTGGCTGCGGACGTCGTCGCCACGGTCCTGGCCGGCGACGCCCACGGCATCGACGTGCGCACCGACGAGGCGCTCGCTTCCGAGATCGGCGTCTCCGGGGTGCCGACCTTCGTGCTCGATCAGAAATTCGCCGTCACCGGCGCCCAGCCCGTCGATGTCCTGCTCTCCGCCCTCGATCACACGTGGGCCGACCGGGGCAACCGCCCGGAGGCCAGCGCCGGCGGCTGTGGCGGCGGGTGTTGTGGTGGCGGGTGCGCGTCCGACGACGCGCTGGACGGCGAGGGGGCAGCCACCGAGTCGGCGGCCGGCGGTTGCGGCGCGAACGGCTGCGGATGCTCAGCAACCGCAGACGTGGGCTGTGACGGCGATGTCTGCGCCCCAGCGCGTTCCAACGCTGAAGCGCGCGCCGCATCCGCTCACTGAGGCGAGTCCACGGCATACGGGGCCATCGTGATCTCTAGCGGTGCCGCGGCCGGCCGCTGGCCCTCGGGCCGGATCGATAGCAGCGCCGCGGCCGGACAGGCCATTGCAGCGACACCTTGTGCTCGGTCGTCCCCGACCCTCACCATGGCCTGATGCAAACCCGACCCGGGCCCGCGTTCGGCCGCCTGGTTGCCGTCGTCGTCGTGGCGCTGACCTGGCTTTTCGCCGGACCGGCGACTGCGGGAATCGCCCGCACCGATGAGTTGCCCCGCTACGCCCAGCGCGTCATCGCGGCGCCGACGAGCCCCGGCCTCGCTGCGTGGGGACTGGCCTACAACCCGGTGAGCGACGAACTCGCGGTCGGGGACTATGTCGCCAAGCAGGTCCGGCGCTACTCCCGCGCCGGCGCCTATCTCGGGGACTTCACCAACCCCGGAGGGGCCGTGCCGGGCGTGGCCTCCGCCTTGACAATCGACCCGCGCGACGGGTCCTACTACCTGGCCGTCACCGGCGCGGCGACGCAGCCGATTGACGTCGTCAAGTACTCCGCAACGGGCCGGTTCATCGCCAAGTTCGGCATCACGCAGAAGGTGGCCTGGCTCGCGGTCGACCCGAGCACCGGCGATCTGTGGATCCCGGATGCCTTCGGCGGCCGCACCACGATCAAGCGGTATGCCGTGTCCATCCCCGCCGGTTCGACCACCGGCCGGCTCACTCTCAAGCTCAGCATCAAGCGCCCGGGCAGCCGCCCCGGCCAGGTGCGTTGGGCGACGGGCGTGGTCACCGACCGGGCCGGCAATCTCTATGTCGCCGACACCGGCAATGTCACGGTCCACGTCTTCGGCGCCAATGGCACCTGGAAGTACGACATCGGCAACCGCACGACACTGACCGGCGACCTGCGGGGTCTCGCGCTCGATGAGCGCCTGGACCGGCTCTATGTCTCCAACGCGGCCGGCGCCACGATCGAGGCCTTTGCGCTGAGCACGCGCGCCTGGGCCGGTCGGATGGGATCCGAGGGCACCGGTCCGGGACAGTTCGTCGACGGCGCTCGTCAACTGGCGGTCGCACCCGACCACATGGTCTGGGCAGCCGACTACGGGCAGCGACGCGTCCTCGGGTTCGGAGCGGACGGCATACCGGCAATGGTGTTTCCCGATCCGGCGCTGCCGGAGGATCCTGCGGGCCTGTCGGTGCCGCGCGGGGTGGATGTCGATCCGGCTAGCGGCGACGTGCTGGTCGTCGACTCGTTCGGCCAGCACGTCCTGCGGTACGCCACTGACGGCACCCTCCTTGCCCGCGCCGGCCGGCGCGGCTCCGCACCGCCGGATGGAATGAACTACCCCAAGGCGGTCGCGGTCGATCCCGCGACGGGGAACGTGTGGGTGAGCAGCTACGAGGGGCAGCCCTTCGTCCTCGGTTACTCGGCGGATCTGACGACCGGCCAGGGCCAGATCATGACGCCGCGTTTCACGGCTGACATCGAGATCTCGGGTGGCCTTCTCTACACCGTGCAGACCAGTCCGGCCGCGGTGCGCGTCTACGACCTGACGAGCAAAGCGCTTGTGCGCCAATGGGCTTCGCCGGTCGCCCGCCTGGCCGCCGTGGCCGTGGATCCGGCCACCGGCGACATCTGGCTGGGCAGCGAGAGCGCGCGGTCGCTGACGATCCTGTCGCCGTCGGGGGCCGCGACGACCGTGGCCCTGGGCGGCGTGGCCTGGGGCATCAGCATCCGCGGCGATCGGGTGTTCGTCAGCGACGGAGCGGCCGGCGTGGTGCGCGTGCTCGACCGGCTCACGCGCACCGAGGTCGCGACCATCGGGGGCCCGGGCACGACCTTCGGCAAACTCGGCGGACCCGCCGGGCTGGCCGTCGATCCGACCGGCAATCTCTATGTGGCCGAACAGAAGAACGGCCGGATCACGGTCTTCGGGCAGGCGCCGCCAGTGCGGGCGAACGTGCCCTCCGTCGTCATCGAGCCAGGCCTGGGCAGCGGCGTGCAACCCGTCGTCTCCGGAAGCGCCGGGGCCGGCGCGGGCATCGCCTTCGTCGACGTGCAGGTCCGTGACACCCTCACCGGGCAGTACTTCGACACGCAGCGCAACCGCTGGTCGACGACTGCCGCGTGGAACCGGGCCGTCGTCTGGGGGGACATCACGGCGCCGTCGTGGCGCGTGACGGTTCAGTTGCCACTTCCCGCCTCCGGCACGTATGACGTGTCCGCCCGCGCCGTCGACCGCGCCGGCGTGCTCTCCTCGGCATCGCGGGCCACGCTGAAGCGGACATAAGGACACCCCGCGTACCTGGAAGAGCTCACTGACCCTTGCTGCATTCCTGCCCTGGGGGAGTTGGGTGAGGTACCACCACGCGGGGTGCCTGTGCCAAGTGTAGGCGACGCCTTCGGGCGCCCGGGACCGGCCGCCGGGACGAACGCCCGGGACTCGGATCAGATGTCGGTGATGCCGCGATAGCGCGCACCGGCGTGGGCGCGTAGCAGCCCGTCGACTGCAGCGAGGCTATCCGCGGGCAGGCGATCGCGGTGCGTGTACGGCGGGCGCGCGCCGTCCGCGACCAGCCGTCCGGCCGGGGCACCGGGCGCCAAGCCGACCCACAGCGTGACCACCTGCCGACGGACGGTCCGGCCGGGACGCTCGCGCACGATGATGCCGACGGACCGGACGTCGGTCCACGGCGCACTCCACGACCGAACCCCGGTGCGCCGCAACCCCATGGCATCCACCTCGATGCGCTGCTCCTTGGTGCCCAGCAGCTCGATGACAGTCACCATCCCGGCGAGCCCGATCAGCGTGAAGAGGGCGCCGAAGAACCCGCCGACGATCCGGACAGCCGTGGTGTCGGGGACATAGTTGCGGCCGGCGATCGCGCTGTACAGCGCCCAGCCGCCCAGGGCCAGTGTGCCGATGGACACCACCAACAAGAACGCGATCGTCCCGCCACCCGCCAGCCTCACCGCGCCCATCGGCCCTGATGCCACGTCCTGCAGTCCGCTCCCCTCGACCGGGCCCGCGCCGTCCTGCGGTCCTTCGGTTCCGTGCGGCCATGCGCTGGGTGCCGCCGACCCAGGTCCGTATGCCGCGCCCCCGGTCCCGTATGCCGCGCCCCCGGTCCCGTATGCCGTGCCCCCGGCCCCGTATGCCGTGGCCCCGCGCTCGTGGCGGCCCGAGGTTGCCGGGTCGGCCGGCCACCCGGCCGCCCCGCGCGCCTCGCTGCCGGCGACGTGCGGCGCATCCACCGGCCACCCGCCCGCACCGACCATCCCGGGCGGGATCCCGGCCGGTGAGCGGGCCAGGCTCCCGCCCAGCAGCGCGGCCGTCGCGAGGGTGACCGGCCACAACCGGTCCGCGTGTTCGAGCACGGTCCCGCCGATGACCACGAGGGGAAACGACCCGAACAACTGCCATCTCGGCAGCCGCCGCATGCCCCGGCTGAACGCATAGCCCAACCACGCCACCAGCCCGACCATCAATCCCACGGCGACCCACCCGGGCAGGCTCTCCTTGCCCATGGACACGGCCGCGCCGATCGACATCATCGCCAGGATGCCCGGCGCGGCATACGCAATGACGGCGAGGGCGGCTGGGCGGCGGTTCACCGCCGCAGTATGCCGCCCGGCCAGGGCGAACGCTGCGCACCGGGCCGCGATTTCAGCGCGGGCACCCCCCTCGGGTAGCCTCCTTGACGGAGGATTCGCATAGTGGCCTAGTGCGCACGATTGGAAATCGTGTTGGGATAAAACCCTCGGGGGTTCAAATCCCCCATCCTCCGCCCGTCGCCCCGCGACCACCGACCGCCCCGGACCCCTGGTCCGGGGCGGTCGTCGTTCCTCCGATCACGACGGGGACGGCGTTGCCGAGGGCCCTGACGAGAGCCGGTGAACGATCCGGAACTCGGTCGCCGTCACGGTGATCGTGCTGATCTATCCGTCCTCCTCGGTGAAGCGAAGGGTCGTTGCTGCGGCGGCGGTGTCGTCGGCGGTGACGCTCAGGCGCATATCCGTCAGGTGCGCCCGAGAGAACGCGTGGAACTCTTCGGGCGAGTGACCCGCCAGCCGATAGCCCGCCCCGGACTCGGGGTCGGTCACGTCCGTGGCCGTCGTCCCAGCGGGATAGCGCATGAACAACGGGGCATGGCGCAGTCCAAGGTCGGCGCGGGTCAGCCACATGCTCGGATCCTGATCCGTCGGCGCGAGCGCCGCCGCGGCCTCCTGCGAGTAGCCGAAGATCACCATGGCCGCGTTGACCGTGATGGCCCAACCCCGTCCCGCCGCGGTGAGGACGGTGCCATTGTCATTCGTCATGGCGTAGCCCCAGCCTGGCAGGCGTTCGCGGAAGTAGGCGACGATCGCGGCGTCCTCCGGTGGGTCGAGGTGCACCGTCGTGGCGAAATCCGAGGGGAAGACGGCGGTGACCCGCGAGTCCGGTGGGAACGTCAGTCCCGGCGGCGCGAGGAAGGTCCGATGATCCACGGTGATCGGGGCCGGCGCCTCCCGCGTCGTCGATCCAGTAGCGATCCGATGACCGATGCCGAGGAGGACGGCCCAGCCACCCCCGTTGGGCTCGCTGGCCCGCTCGTCGAGCCGCTCGCGGCAGCGGTGGATGACCGGGTCCCCGAACCGGACGTTGTCGGCACGGGCACGCTGGAGTTCCCGCAAGCGGAGATGCTCAGGCCGGCCAGCAGACACGCGACAGCGAGGTTGGCACGGCGAAGCGAGGGACAGGTGCGGCTGCTGATACTCATGCCTCAACCCTGCCCCGGCAAAAGGCGCGGCGCACGTCGGCGAATCGGCTGTCCGCCGAACTGCCGACAGCACGTGCCGCGCACGCCAGGCATGCTTGACCCGTGGCGAGCGACCCCGAAGCGCAGCCGGCGCCCGTCGCCGCAGCGGCGGCCCACGCCCGCCCAGCGGGTCTGGTGCTCATGGCGATCGGCCCCAGGCGATCGCGTGGCCATTGGCGATGGCGAGCAGCGACGGCGATGGTGTGGGATCCCGGCCGCTGGCGATTGCGGCCTATGCGCTCTCTTGCGGCGGACTGCTCCTCGCCGTCTTCGCCGTATGGCGCGCCCGCCCCGCCGCGCGTGGCCTCGCTCGTCGGCGGTTGCCTCGCGCTGATCCTCGGTGGCGTCGCGACTCGGCACGCCTACGGCGCGAGCTTCGCCCATCCCGCCCTCGCCCCCGCGATCGGCATCGGCATCGCCAGCGGGCTGCTCTGGCCTCGCCGACGGCTCCCGGGCGCGCCCGCCGCGCTCGCGCTCGCCTACCTGGCCGGCATCATCCGCACCATCGCTCTCGGCACGCCGGCGCTCTCGCGTGGCTGAGCAATGTTGCCGTCCTCGTCGGGGCGGGAGTCCTCACCCAGGTGGTCGCGGGCGGCTGGCTGCTCGCCGAGAATCGGGCGGCTCGCGCCGAGGCCCGCGCGGCACAGGCGGCGTCCCTCGAGCACGCCCTCCTCGCCGCCACTCAGGCCGACCAAGCCCGCGAGGACGAGCGGGCGCGGCAATAACGCACCGTGCACGACACCGTGCTGTCGAGCCTCTCGGCTCTCGCGCGTGGCTCCGTCGATACCACTGAACCCGCTGTGCGGCAACGGCTCTCGGCCGAGGCGGACTACCTGCGCGGACTGATCGCGAGCACCCGCTCGTGCTCGGGGATGTATCTCGTCGGTGAGATCGCCCGCACGACCCGCGAGCACGCAGCGAGCGGGTTGCGCGTCCATCCCCACATCGCCGATGTCCCCGACGACCTGCCCGAGGAGGTCGAACGCGCCCTCGGCGACTGCGTCCGCGAGGCGCTGACGAATGTGGTGCGGCACAGCGGCACTCGGCAGGCCTGGGTGACCGTCGTCGGCAGCACACCGGAGCACCCGCTCGCTGGCGACAACGACGTCCCGGTCACTGACTCGGGCTCACACGACACCGCTCGTCACCACGGCCCCCTCGGCTCACGGGCCGGCCGGACCCATGCCCAGGTCCAGGTGACGATCACCGACCGCGGCACCGGCTTCGATCCGGCCGCCTGCCGACGGGGGCTCGGTATCGACCGCTCGCTCATCGAGCGGATGCGCGATGTCGGCGGCTCGGCTGCCGCCGACTCCGCCCCCGGCCAAGGCACCAGCGTCGAATTGCGGTGGCCCGTATGACGATTCGCGTGGCCGCCATCGATGATGACCGCATGCTCCTCGGGGGTCTACGACTGTGGCTTGGCCCGATCCCGGACGTCGATCTGGTGTTGACCGCCGCCTCGGTCGCCGCCTATGTCGAGTCCGGCTGTGCCGCCGATGTCGCCCTGCTCGACCTCAATCTGCGCGACGATTCCGACCCTGCGGACAACGTCCGCACGCTCCTTGCTACGGGCGCTCGCGCCCTGGTCGTCTCGACGATCCCCGAGCCGGCGGCTGTGCTTGCGACCGTCGGCGCCGGCGCGGCCGGCTATGTCTCCAAGGATCAAGACCTTGACGTTCTGCTCGCCGCTATCCGTGAGGTTGCCGCAGGCGGCTTCGTCATCTCCCCCGAGCTCGCCTTCGTGCTCAGCCGCGACACCCGCCCAGGTCGCTCGCAACTCTCACCGCAGGAGCGAGCCGTACTCACGGCTACGCCTCCGGGGCGACGCTCGCGGCATCGGCGCGCCGTGCGGGAGTCGCCTACGGGACCGCGAAGGAATACCTCGAACGCGTCAAACGCAAGTATGCCGAGGCCGGCCGTCCGATCTAGACCAAGCTCGATCTCGCCGACCGCGTGCGGGAGGACCGCTGGGATCAGCCCCCGCCAGCGTGAACCACGTGCCGCTCGCCGCGCCCCGACCGCCGCTGATCCACATCACAGTCCCCACCGCTAGCGCGACACGAGGCAACCCACCACCATGGCGGCATGAGCAATGGGGCCTACGCATCGGCATACGAGCAATCCATCGGTGACCCGAACGCCTTCTGGGGCGCGGCGGCCGAGGCGATCGAGTGGATCACCGCGCCGACCAGGGCGCTGGATGACAGCAATCCGCCCTTCTACCGTTGGTTCCCCGACGGGACGCTCAACACCTGCTTCAACGCTCTCGACCGGCACGTCCGCGACGGCCGTGGCGAGCAGGTGGCCCTGTATTACGACTCCCCTGTCACCGGAACCAAGAGCAGCCTGACGTATGCCGAGTTGCTCGACCAGGTGAGCCGGTTCGCCGGGGCCTTGGCGAGCCTGGGCGTCGAGAAGGGCGACCGGGTCCTGATCTATATGCCCATGGTGCCCGAGGCCGTGGTTGCCATGCTGGCCTGCGCGCGGCTCGGGGCGGTGCACTCGGTCGTCTTCGGCGGCTTCGCCCCTGCCGAGCTTTCGGCCCGGATCGAGGACGCGAAGCCCAAGGTCGTTGTCTCCGCCAGCTGCGGCATCGAGCCGTCCCGGACCATCGCCTACAAGCCGATGCTCGACGGCGGACTCGACCGCAGTGAACACAAGCCCGAGGCGCTCATCATGCTCCAGCGGCCGCAACTCGAGGCCGAAGTCGGGGCGCGCGACACCGAGTGGGAGGAGATGACCTGGGACGACGTCATGCGCGATGCCGAGCCTGCCGAGTGCGTCGAGGTCGCGTCGACCGACCCGCTCTACATCCTCTACACCTCCGGCACCACCGGCCGCCCCAAGGGCATCGTGCGCGATAACGGCGGGCACGCGGTCGCGCTGCGCTGGTCGATGGAGAACATCTACGACATCCACCCCGGGGAGGTCTGGTTCACCGCGTCTGACGTCGGCTGGGTCGTCGGGCACTCCTACATCGTCTACGCGCCGCTGCTGACGGGCGCGACCACGATCGTCTACGAGGGCAAGCCGGTGGGCACCCCAGATGCCAGCGCCTTCTGGCGGATCATCGCGGACTATGGGGCGCGGGCGATGTTCACCGCACCCACGGCATACCGGGCGATCAAGCGGGAGGACCCGGAGGCCAAACTCCTTGCCGGACATGATATTTCGCAGCTGCGCCATGTCTTCCTGGCTGGCGAGCGGCTCGACCCGGACACCTACCACTGGGCCAACGACCTGCTGCACTGCGAGGTCGTCGACAACTGGTGGCAGACCGAGACCGGGTGGCCGATCGCCGCGAACCTGCGCGGCCTGGAGCCGATGCCGATCAAGCCCGGCTCGCCGTCGGTCGCCGTGCCCGGGTATGACGTGCAGATCCTCGACGAGTACGGCGCACCCGTGCCCGCGGGGGTCGACGGAGCCATCGCCATCAAGCTGCCGCTCCCGCCCGGCACGCTCCCGACCCTGTGGCAGGACGACGAGCGGTATGTCGGTGGCTACCTCTCGGTGTACGAGGGCTACTACCTCACCGGCGACGGCGGGATGATCGACGAGGACGGCTATATCTACGTCATGGGCCGCACCGACGACGTCCTCAATGTCGCCGGGCACCGGCTCTCGACCGGCTCGATCGAAGCGGCCCTCGCCGGCCACCCGGCGGTTGCCGAATGTGCGGTCATCGGTGTCGCCGACGACTTCAAGGGTCAGGTCCCGCGCGGCCTGGTGGTGCTCAAGGGCGGGTATGACGCGGCCACCCAGGGCGCCCAGATCGCCAAGGAGCTCGTCCAGCGGGTTCGCGACGAGGTCGGCGCGGTGGCGTCGCTGAAGCAGGTCGACATCGTCGCGGCGCTGCCGAAGACCCGCTCGGGCAAGATCCTGCGCAAGACCATGCGCGAGATCGCGGACGGCAAGACCCCCACCATCCCCGGGACCATCGAGGACGCCTCGGTGCTGGACGCGCTGGCCGGCGTGCTGCGGCATACGGACTGATTGACGGCGGCCACGGGCTTCTCCTGACGGCGTGCGGGCGCCCCTGGTGGCCGCCGCGGTCAGGGGACGGGGACGGTCACGTTCTTCAGGAAAAAAGAGGTTGCCGACCCGGTCGGTGGCGCGCAGGGACACGGCATACGAGCGCCCGGGCAGGGTGGCCGGGACGGTGTAGCGCCAGTTCGGCGCGCTCACGTCGCCCCACACCACACCAGCCGACCATGTCGAGGCGGGTCACCCAGGTGGCATACCGGCCGTCGTAGTACAGGCCCGTGGTCAGGTCACGCACCCGGGCCTCGACGGTCGCGATGCCGCTGGCATCCGACGCGGTGCCGGTGAGGACCACCTGCCCGTTGACCACCGTCGGGCCGGCGTCAGGCGCCATTGCCGGCTTGACCGTTTCCGCCGCCGGACGTGGGCCTGGGCCGAAGACGGTGACCCGGGAGTTGACCTGCTCCATCACGTAGAGGCGGCCGTCCGGCCCGAACTGCAGGCCCGACGGGGTCTTCATCTGCCCCAGCTTGAACCCGGCCCCAAGTCCGATCCGGCCCGTCACGGCATAGGTCGTCCGGGAGACGATGTCGACAAAGCCTGTCGTCGTGTCGGCGACGGCCACCTCGTCGCCCTTGATCGCCACGCCCCAGCCCACGCCGGGCAGCGTGATCGTCTTGAGGGTCTTGCCGGCGGGCGAGAGGACATAGAGCAAGGGCTTCGAATCGTGGGTGATCCACATATTGCCGTTGCTCGGGTCGACGGCGAGTCCGTGCAGCAGCCCGATCGTCGAGGTCCACGTGCGCACGACCGCCAGGGTCGCCGGGTCGATCACGCGGACCGCACCCGGGCGGCGCTCCAGGGCATACAACTGACCGTTGTAGAACTCCAGGTCGCCCACCCAGCGCGGGATATCCGGGCGGCCGAGCACCGTGGTGAAGTCGGAGTTGAACCCGACGACCCCAGGCGGTCCTTCGAAACTGGAGATCCAGACGTCCCGGGTCGCCGGGTTGACGGCCACGGCCTTGGGGTAGTTCATTCCCTCCGGCGGGCTCGACCCGCGCCGCCCGAACTGGTCGATCAGTTGGCCCCTCGACGAATACCGGTTGACCCGCTGCCCGAAGGCGTCGACCGTCAGCACATCGCCGGTCACCGGGTCGACATCGAGGCCGCGCGCCTGCGAGATGCCGGCCGGATCGGGCCGCATCGCCGGATCCGGGAAGTGGCGCACGTACGTCCCGTCGGGCAGGAACTCCTGCACCCGGAAGGAGCCGTAGTCCGCGCCCCAGACGTGGTTGTCCGGCGTGACCGCGATCTGCCGGGCCCCGTCGGTGAACTCCCCGTCCGCCAGGCCGAGCCCGGAGATCATGAATAGGTAGTTGCCCGACATATCGAAGGCCCGTATGCCGCCCGCCACCGCATCGGAGAGATAGACCCGTCCCAGCGCATCATCGACCGCGACCCCGCGCAGGTCGCCCCTGATGGGCCCGGAGATGTCGAAGCGGAAGGTGCCGTCCGGCGCCCACGAGTGGATGACCTTGTTGCCGACATCCGAGACGTAGACATTGCCGTTCGCGTCGGTCGCTGCGCCGGTGAGGACCTTGAGCGTGGTTCCCGGCGCGCCCTGGGTGATCAGCAGTTGCTGGGTGGCCGACTTCGTCGCGTCGTCGACGGTGAACTTGCGCACGACCGAGCCCGAGAATCCTTGGGCACCCAGAGATTGCCGAATTTGTCGACGGTCAGCCAGGTGGTCGCGCCGGGCAGATCGAGGCCGAAGAGGAAGTTGCCGTCCTTGTCGTATTTGCGCACATCACCGCCGACCCGCCACTCCCCGGTCACGGCGACATAGATCGCCCCGTCGCGCGGGTCGACCCCGAGCGCCGACGCGACGCCGCCGATCGTCTTGGCGGAGTTGCGGACGTCACCGAGATAGACCCCCGTGCGGGTATAGCGGCGCACTTGTTTCGAGACGTAGTCGCCCACGATCAACTCATCGCTGACCGGGTTGTAGGCCAGTCCCCACGCCGCCACACCCGGGAAAGAAGGGGCGGCGATCAACCGTTCCGCGACGTAGGACGCCACTACCGGTCCGCGTAGCGTCGCGCCCCCCGATGCCGTCACGACGTCGCGGAGCCCGCCCCGGCGACGAGGGCGGTGACCACCAGGGCCAACGTCGCGAGGAGTGCCACCGCCGCGCGGGGGCGAGGACGCGGCATACGGGCAAGGCGATCTGGCATGGCGGGAACTCCACGGGTGAGGGGATCTGAGGCGCGGAGTCCGTCAGGGGACGGAGAGCGTCGTGGTCATGGTGGCAGAAGCATTGCCGCGCCGGTCGGTAGCGACGGCATCGACGCGATAGGAGCGGCCCGGCAGGGTGCCCGGCACGACATACCGCCAGTCGGTCGCCGTGATCGGCCCCCACACGATGCCGGCGTTGAGCGTCGCGGTGGTGACCCACGTGCCGAGGGTGGCATGGAAGTAGCGGTTGGTCGTCAGGTCGCGCACGCGCACGCCGACGCCGGCGATTCCCGAGCCGTCGCTCGCACGGCCGGTCACGGTGAGTTGACCGCCGACGACGGTGGCGGCGATGGTGGTCGTCGGTTTGACCGCCTCGGCCGGGGGCGGGGCGGCGACCGAGAACTGTTGCACCCGCGACCCCGCGGTCTCCACGACATAGAGCGAACCGGCGGAGTTGAAAGCCAGCCCGCTGGGCTGGTTCAGTTGGCCGAACTTGCTCCCCGTGCCGCCCACCGTGCCGACGAGGGCGTAGGTCCGCCGGTCGAAGATCTGCACCGTGTTGCCGGTGGTGCTGGCGACATAGGCGTAGTCGCCGCGGATCGCGACATCCCAGCCCAGGCCGGTGATCGGGACGGTGCGAATGATCGCGCCGGCCGGTGAGAGGACATAGACCTCGGGCTTTGTGTCGCTGGTGATCCAGACGTTCTTGGTCGCAGCGTCGACGCCGACCCCGCGAATCAGTCCCTTTGTCGAGCCCCAGGTGCGGACCTCCCCGCCGGTCGCCGGGTTGTATACGTGCAGCGCGCCGGGGCGGCGTTCGAGGGCGTAGAGCAGGCCCCCGCTCCACTCGAGGTCGTTGATGAAGCGCGGGGTGACGATCCGGCGCACCACCGAGCCGAAGTCCTTGGTGTAGCCGACCAGGTCGGGCGCGCCCTCGAAGTTGGCGACCCAGACATTCCGCGTGCCGGGGTCGATGGCGACCCCCTTGGGGTAGTTCATACCGTCCGGCGTGGTCGAGCCGCGCCGGCCGTGGGAGTCCAGCAGCGTGCCGTCGGGGCCGTAGCGCAGGACGCGCTGGCCCCAGGCATCGGCCATGACGATGTCGCCGGTGACGGGATCGATGTCGAGCGCGCGCGACTGGGCGATGCCGGCCCGGTCCATCGGCATCGGCGGATTGGGGAAGAAGGCCGCGAACGAGCCGCCGGCGGTGAAGCGCTGGACCCGCTGGCCGCCGTAGTCGGCGGCGTAGAGGTTGCCGTCGGCCGTCATGGTCAGTTGGCGGGCACCGTCGATGAATTGGCCGTTTCCTGTGCCGATGCCGCCGAAGGTCTTGATGCGCGTCCCGGTTTTGCTGAAGACCTCGATGGTGCCGATGGCCGAGTTGGCGACGTAGATATTGCCCGTGCTGTTGTCGACCGTCACGCCGCGGATGTCACCCGGGAACAGGCCCTTGCCGAGGTCGAACCGCCAGGCACCGGTGGGCGTATAGGCATGGACGACCTTGTTGCCGACGTCGGCGACGTAGACATTGTCGGCATTGTCGGTGCCGATTCCCGTGAGGGAGCCAAACTGCCCGGGGCCGGTGCCGGGCTTGCTGATGGTCAGCACCGCAGTCGCGGACTTGGTGGCGTTGTCGACGCGGTATCGCGTCAGGCGCGCCCCCTTGTAGGCCGAAGGCACCCAGAGATAGCCGTCCTTGTCGACGGTCAACCAGGTGGTCGACGTCGGCATGTCGAGACCAAAGAGGTAGTTGCCGAATTTGTCGTACTTGCGCACATCGTCGGACGTGCGGCCCTCACCGGTCACGGCGAGATAGATCGACCCGTCCCGTGGATCGACTCCAAGCGCAGAGGCGACGCCGCCGATCCGGCTGCCGGGATTTTGCAGGTCCCCGAGATAGCGACCGTCTCGGGTCATCCGACGGACCTGACTGGTCAGGTAGTCACCGACGAGGATCTCGTTGGTGACGGGGTTGTGCACGATGCCCCAAGCGGAAAGCGCCGGGCTCGAGGGCCCGCCGATAATGCGTTGCGGGACATAGGTTCCCGGGCCCGCGGGGACCGCTCGCGCGGCCCCCGAGTGGCGCGAATCCGCGGCGTTCCCGGAATGATCCGCAGCGGCCGTGGCGGCGGGCAGCGCCACGATGAGCAACCCCGACGCGGCGGACAACACGGCATGACGGCGGCGTTGTGACATGTGGACATCCCCCTCGGAACAGACGTGCAGGTGCCAGTGTGACGTATGTGGGCGGCGTGCTCGAAGGCTTTGTGACGATTTCCTTCGTCATCGCCATCGGATTCTTGCTCGCCCACACCGGCGTCCTCGACCTGCCGGCGCAACGAGTGCTAGCCGATGTGTCCTTCCTGGTCGGCAGTCCGGCCCTGCTATTGACGGTGCTGGCGAAGGCAGATGTCCGAGCGCTGATGTCCGAGCAGCTGCTCGCCACGATCGCTGGAGTCGTGGTGCCGGTGGCGATCTATTCGACGGTGGCGATCACCCGATGGCATCGCCCCCTGGGCCAGTTGGTCATCGGAAATCTGTCGAGTGCCTATGTCAATGCCGGCAACCTCGGCCTCCCTATCGCCGCATACGTGCTCGGCGATGCGGCCCTGGTCGCGCCCACCTTGCTGTTGCAGATGCTCGTCCTGCAACCGCTGGGATTGACGATTCTCGATCACGACCGGCGCGGCGGGCGGCTGCACCTGTGGTCGATCGCCAAGAGCCCGCTGACCAACCCGATGACCATGGGGTCGCTGATCGGCGTCGCCCTGTCGTTGACCGGGACGACCCTGCCACGCTCCGTCGCCGATCCCATCGCGCTGGTGGGCGGCCTGGCGGTGCCCGCCATGCTCCTGGGCTATGGGGTCGCCCTGCGGCTGGGGCCACGTTTCGGGGGCGGCGCACCCGCCGAAGTGGCGTTGACGTCGATGCTCAAATCCTTCGTCCAGCCCCTCGTGGCGTATGCCGTGGCGCGCTACGGGTTGGGTATCACCGGTCACGCGCTACTCGCCGTCACCGTCACCTCGGCGCTGCCGACGGCGCAGAACATCTTCACCCACGCCACGCGCTACGGCCGGGCCGAGCCCCTGGCACGCGACACGATCCTGGTGACGACCCTGACGTGTGCGCCCGTGATCGTCGTGATTGCCGCCGTGCTCGGGTGACCGGGGCAGGGGTCGCCGCTCACCGGCGACGAGCCGTTCGGTGGTGACAAGACGGTTCAGCGGCGACGAGCCGTGCCGCGGCGGCGAGAGGTCAGCCGCGGCGAGACGCTCAGCGGCGGCGAGCCGTGCCGAAGATCGAGCGGGTGATCTCGCGTCCGAGCACCGTGCCCGCGGAGCGGAGCATCGACTTGAAGGCGCTCGACTTCACCACCGACTCCACAATGCCCGGGTCCTCCTTGGGCGCCCGCGCCGGCGCGCTCCTGGGTGCGGGAGCCGGAGCCGGCGCCTTGGGAGCGGGAGCGTCCTGCGGAGCCGGCGCAGCGGGCGCGGCCTTGGCCTGCAGCGTCTCGAAAGCCGAGGTGCGGTCGGAGGCCACGGCATACGTGCTGCGCAGCGGGGAATTGGCGACGGTCGCGTCGATCAGGGCGTCGGGCGACGGCGCCATCAACGACTCGGGTGCGCGCATGCGCGTCCACGCCACGGGGGTCGGCGCGCCGCGTTCGGAGAGCACGGTGACGACGGCCTCACCGGTCCCGAGCGTGGTGAGGAGCTCCTCGAGGTCGTAGCCGGACTTTGGGTAGGTCTTCACCGCCGCCCGCAACGCCTTCGCGTCGTCGGGCGTGAAGGCGCGCAGGGCGTGCTGGACGCGGTTGCCCAACTGGGCCAGGACATCGGTCGGCACGTCCTTGGGTGACTGGGTGACGAAGAAGATGCCCACGCCCTTGGAGCGGATCAGCCGCACGGTCTGCTGAATGGCGTCGAGGAAGTCCTTGCTCGCGTCATTGAAGAGTAGGTGGGCCTCGTCGAAGAAGAAGACCAGCTTCGGCTTGTCGAGATCGCCGACCTCGGGCAGGTCATGGAAGAGGTCGGCGAGCAGCCACATCAAGAAGGTCGAGAAGAGTTCGGGCCGGTCCTGGACCGCAGGGAGTTCGAGAAGCGAGATTGTCCCCGTGCCGTCGGCATTGGTCCGCAGCAGATCCTGGGAGTTGAACTCCGGCAGGCCGAAGAAGACATCGGCGCCCTTGTCGGCAAAGGTGATCAATTCGCGCAGGATCACGCCGGCCGTTGCCGACGACAGGCCACCTAGGGATTTCAGATCGGCCTTGCCCTCGTCACTGGTGAGGAACTGGACGACCGCACGCAGGTCCTTCAGGTCATCGAGCCAGAGTTGGTTGTTATCGGCGTAGTGGAAGACTAGCCCGAGGCTCGATTCCTGGGTCGCGTTCAGGCCGAGCACCTTGGCGAGCAGGGTCGGGCCGAAGGAGGAGATCGAGGCCCGGATCGGTATGCCCTTGCCCAATCCCCCGAGCGCATAGAACTCGCTCGCGAAGCCACGCGGCGCCCATTCCTCGCCGATGTCGGCGGCCCGCGCCGTGATTTTGTCGTTCGCCACGCCCGGCGAGGCGATACCCGACAGATCGCCCTTGACGTCGGCGAGAAAGACGGGGACGCCCTGGGCGGCCAGTTGTTCGGCCATCACCTGCAGCGTCTTGGTCTTGCCAGTGCCGGTCGCGCCGGCCACCAGCCCATGCCGATTCATCACCGCGAGCGGAATCTTGACCTTGGCCTGCGGATAGGCGCGGCCCTCGACGACTGCCGCCCCGAACTCCAGGGCCGGGCCGGAGAAGGCATAGCCGGCCTGAATGGTTGCGGCCAAAGCGTTATTCGCCTCACCGCCCTGGGCGGGTCCGTCCACCGACTCGGCGACGCTACCCTGAGCCGACGTCGTGGCCGGTGCGGCAACCGCCGGGGCGGCTGTGGCGTCAGAGGTGGTGGGAGGCTGCTCGGAGCCCCCGGTCGCGTCCGCGGGCGGGAACTGCGAAGGTGTCTCAGTCACGCACGTCAATGTAAACCGTCCGCCAGGTCGACGCCCGCAGGCACCGGCCGGCCGCGCAGGAAGTAAGGACCCAACAGAGCAATGACGGCTCCGATCGTTGCCGGGCAGCCACGGCGCATGCGCCAGATCCGCGCGGCGCTATCCCTGCTGGTGGCCCTGGCCTTCCTCGCCTTCGCCTTCTACAAGGCCTATGGCTACCTCCAGAGCGACCACGGAACGACGGTCGGCTCGTCGTCGTGCATGACCGGGTCGGCGAAAGCGCCGGTGGCCTTGCCGAAGGACACGACGGTCAATGTCTACAACGCCACGACGCAGGCGGGTCTGGCCGCCGAGGTGGCGCGGAAGCTGCGCGATCGCGGCTTCGTGATCGGTGAGGTCGACAATGATCCGCTGAAGAAGAAGATCAGCGGTGTCGGCGAGATCCGCTACGGCTCGGAGGGCCGCGAGGAGGCCCGTGCCGTCTCGCTGGCTCTCCCGGACGCCAAGCGGGTCAACGACAAGCGCACCGACGCCGTCATCGACCTGGCCGTGGGCGCCAAGTTTGTCGACCTCGCCGCACCGCCCACCTGCAGCTGACCTCCCTCGACAGCGCACCATCAGCCCGTCGAGAGCGCACACCGGGTCGCACGTTCCGCCTTGGTCGAGCGCACCCCGGGTCGCGCGCCGCCGGGGAGACGGGGCAGTGGCCGGATCAGGAGGTGGCGAAAGTGGTGCTGACGATCGGGCCGATATTGCCCGCCGCGTCGATGGGGCGCACGGATAAGGCATAGCTGCCCCGTCGTCCCGCCCCGATGAGCGGGAACCACCACTGGCCGTTCTTGACGTCCCCGCCCTTGACGCCGGCATTCGTCCACTGCTTGGTGGTGCCCCAAGTCGCGATGCGGCCGTCCCACCACAGCTTGGTGGTGCGATCCTGGATGGCCACTACGAGCGTGCCATTGCGCAGGTTGTCATTGACCGTCCCGGTGACAGTGACCGGCAGCGATACCACCTGACCGCTCTTGGGCGCCGCGATCGATGCACTCGGTGCGGTGGTGTCGGCCTTGACATAACCCAGGGTGTCGAAGACCTGGATGCGGTCGTTGCCGGCGTCGGCGATATAGATCTTCCCCGCGCTGTCATGGGTCAAGCCGGACGGATTCTGGAATTGACCGGCACGCGATCCCGCTGAGCCGAACTCGCCCACGAAGTTGCCCGCGCGGTCGTAGACGACGACGCACGCCCGATCGGCGTCGGTGACATAGAGCAGCCCACCGATGATGTCGATATCCCACGGAGTGACGAACTGGCCCGGGCCGGTGCCGGGGCTGCCGATAACGGCCGGGAAGGCCTGTTGGCCGTCCTTCGTGTAGTGATAAATGCGGTCGTTGTACCAGGACGAGACGTAGATATCGCCCGAATCGGGGTCAACGGCAACACCGGAGGCGCGGACATTGATCTGCCCCTGGACCGTGCCGGTCGCCGGATCGAGGATCTTGACATAGCCGCCGTTGGCGTCCCCGACATAAGCCTTACCATTGCCGAATTCGATGTCGACCGGTTCGCTGAACCCGGAGATGTCCTTGACCTTGCCAAAGGTCGGCGTGACGATCCGCACCTGGCTCTGAGTCGTATTGCTGATCCAGATGCGATTGTTGCCCGGCTGGATGGCGATTCCGCGGGGATAGTTGAAGCCTAGCGGCGGGGTGGACGAGCGCCGGCCCCACATCTGATTGGGCGAGCCGTCGGCGTTGAAGCGCTGAACCCGGTGATTGTTCTGCTCGACCGCATAGACCGCCTTGGTCGAACTGACGGCGACATCGCGGGGATTGGCCATGGCGCCCTTGGGCGAATCCTGGGGCGGGTTGGGGTAGGCCCCGATGAAACTCCCCGAAGCGGTGAACTTCAGGACGCGCGTGTTTCCGTAGTCCGCGACCCAGACATTATCCGAGCCGTCGATGGTCACCTGACGGCCGCCGTCACCGAATTGGCCCGGGCCGGTGCCCAGGGAACCGAAATTGCCGAGCACGGCACCGGTGTCGGCGTCGAAGATCTCGATCTGCCCAGCATTGGCATCCACGACATAGAGCTTGCGTGTGCGCGGATTGACGGCGATGCCCCGAAGATCCCCGGTGAATGCGCCGGTGCCGATCGTCATATGGGTGGTGCCGTCGGGGTTGAACGCGGTGACCCGCTTGTTGGCCGTGTCGGCGACATAGACCCGCCCATTGCTCGGATCCACCGCAATGCCGGTGATCCATTTGATCTGGCCCCCCGCGGTGCCATAGGTCCCCCAACTCGCAACCTCTGTGACGGTTGTGCTGCTGTCGGACAGTTGGAATTTGCGCACTTTCGGCGGATCACCGGCGTTATTCCACACCTGGCTGTCGCTGACATACAGAAAGCCGGACGCATCCATCGCCATCCAGGCCTGATAGCGCGTGTTCAGCTTGTATTCACGCACGAACTGGCCAGACGCCGTGAACTTGGCGACATAGCCCTTGTTGTCCCGCGAGTGGTCGGAAACATAGATCGAACCGTCCCGAGGGTCGACCGCGATCCCTTCGGGCTGGCCGCGCCGGTCGGAGGCGGCGCGATAGAACGACCCGAGCAAGGTGCCACCCGAGGTAAACCGGCGCACTTGGTAGTTCAAGTAGTCGCCGACGAGGATCTCGCCGGTCACGGGGTTGTAGGCGGCGCCCCACGCATACAGGCCCGCGGACCCACGTGCGCCGATGGCCCGCACGAAAGTGGGTGCCGTCCACGCGGCGGCTGCCTTTGCCGCAGGTTGCGTCAGCGTGGGCACCGCAGCCACGGGCGCGGCGCCCGCCAGGGCGCCGGCCACCGCCGTCGTCACACCGAACACAACACTTCGGTGCACCTGGGCGGTCATTTTCGGGCGCGCAACTGCCGGTGGGAGCGTGCGAGGCATACGGGCCATAGTGACACGCGCCCCTGGGAGGGGGAAACCGCGGGGCACGTCGGCAAAGATGGCTCGTGTGACCGGGACGCTGGTGAGCAGTTGGGCCTTCGCGCCGTGGCGAGCGCAGGCGGCGCGCACGGCTGCCGCCTGGCTGACGACGTTTGCGCCGCAGCCCTTTGACGTGGTCCGGGCAGACCTGTCCGACGCGGTGCCGCGCGCCCGCCCCGTTCCGCCTGTCGATGCCGCCATCCGATCGTCGATCTCGTTGCCGTATGCCGCCGGCTCCCCTGCCCCGATCGCTGCGCCTCGCGACTGGGTCGCCATCGAGACCTATGCCGAAGCCGCCCATCGGGCCGTTGTCGGCTGGCGCTCCCGAGGCGCGGCGTGGGACCTGGGCTACAGCGGGCCGACCGGGCTTGCCGATCACCTGTTGCTGGCCGTGTTGCGCGAACAGGAGGTAGTTCCGCGCTGGGTCGCACACCTAGACGATGTGCCGACCCATGGGGAAACGGGGGCGGTGGGCGGTGAAGCCGTGGCGCCAGGCGCGTTGCTGGTGGCCGCCGAACGCATCCTCACCGGCGCTGGCCTCGCGCTCCCCGATTCAGACGAGGTCGCGGACCTCGTCTTGACCCTGATCGCTGCGCGTGCCGACGAGATCGTCGTCGGTGGCGAGGCGCTGGCGTCGGCCCTGCTCACAACCCCCGCGTGGTCCCCCCACCGCAGCGCCCTGGCTACGCGCCTTCGACTCTGGACGCCAACAGCGAACGGCGCATCGGTTGCCGGTCTCGCGCTGCCGCCTCGCCCGGGCTACGCACCGGGTGCGGGGGCCGAGCCGAGCGACGGGCTCGGCGAGCTCGTGAGTCCGGCGTCCGACAGCCGGATCGCCTCCGCAACTGCCGGCCCAACGGCGGGTGCCGGCGTCGTCCGAATCGCCGGCTGGGTGCCGGGCAGCCGGGCCGCCACGGTGGCTCCACTTTTGAGCGCTCTGGGACTGCTGTCGCCGGATGAGCGCGCGGCCATCGCTCTCCACCTCGTCACCGACGAGTCGGCGACACTGGCACCGCTGCTGCGCGACTTGGACCTGGAGAAGGGCGTCGTCGTGAGCGACGACTTCGCCGGGACGCCCGACTTTGCCTTGGTCGTAGACCGTCCGTCGCCCGAGGGCCTGGGCTGGTCCCCGCGCGAGTTGTCCGAACTCGCCGAATGGCGCGAACTCGGCGTACCGATCATCCTGCTGGCGCCGCAGGACTCCCCACTGACCCACGCGGCTGCCGACCACCACCTGCCCACCGAGCACGTCAGCGCCGCCCGCGCCCTTCTTGCCCGGCTCGCGGCGGAGAAGTCGTCGAACTGAGCCCCTGACCGGCACCCCGCCGTCGCCGCGGGGCTGAGGAAATCGCCAGCGGCCGAGTCAGGGCCGACCGAGGATGAGGCCGAGAACCTCCGCCTCGGTGGCGCCGGTAGCGGTGAGCCGGTCGGCGGCGTTCCGGCACCGAGCGGATTCGCCCGCCCAGGCGGCGGGATCGGCATACGTGCGGATGCGGCCGGCGCCCTCGGCGGGCGAGGCGACCACCCACTCCGGCGTCTCAGCATAGATCGCGCGGGCGCCGCCCTTCGTCGCGACCTGCGGCCAATCGCGAATGACCGGAATGCAACCGGAAACGGCGGCCTCGACGACACCGATCGGCCAGCCCTCCACCGTGCTCGTGGAGAGGGCGAATCCGCAGGCGTCGAGAGCCTCTTCGAGCCGACCCGTGAAGCCGACCCAGACGATCGCCTCGCGTAGCGCAGGATCGGCGATGAGCTCGCGGAAGCGCGCGAGGTAGTCGGCGACCGGCGGCAGGCCGCTGTCGGCGAAGTCGCGACCGATCAGATGGAGGCGCCAGGACGGATCATCACGCAGCAGCTCGCGCAGGATCTCGACGGCGAAGATCGGATCCTTCACGCGACGGCCCCACCCGACCATGGCGATGCGCCGCTCGGCCCCCGGCAGCTTGGGACGTCGGTAGCGCTCGACGTCGATGATGTTGTTGACCACGGTCAGTCGCGTGGGCATCGCCTCCCCGGGAGCCGCGAGTTGCGGCGCGAAGAAGTCGCGGACGTGGTCGCTGACCAGCAGCACCCGCTCGACGCGCGACCAGTCCACCAGCTGCGCCCAGGCCTTGGTGGCATCCACCCGGTGGACCCGAATGATCAACCGGGCGCTCGCGGGCGCGAGATAACTGGCGAACAGCGCGCCCGGGTCGCACCAGTCGGCGAAGACGATGTCCGCGCCGGCCAGCCGTTCGCGCAGGACGCCGAGTTGGCGGGCGGCGCCGGTGTCCTCGGGCAGCGCGCTCCACCGGTCCGGGTCGCGTAGGCGTAACCACTCCCCGACCAGTTGGTCGGTTGGGTCGCGCCGCCCGAGCAACGGCCCGAGTTCGTCGGCACGCACCAGGTCTGGCGCGTGACCGGCCTTGGTGAGGACCTCGACAATCGGCCGATAGAACGAGCCATAGGCACCCGCCAGCACCACGATGCGCGGCCCGGCCGCATCCGATCCGTCGGCCATGTGTCCGAACTCGCCCTTGGCTCCGGTCCGGATCCCCGCGCTATCGCCACCGACCGTTGTGAGCGACGGCGGCGGGCGCGTGGCCACCACCTCCCGCGCAAATCGCGACTCCCGCCAGGGCGCAAGGACGGTATGCGGATCGGCGACCAGGAGCGAGTGCTCGCCGTCCGCGTGCAGTTCGCTGTGAAAGACCAGCCGGAGCCCCAAGGTCACCAGGCGCACGGCACCGGTCAGGTCGCCGGCGTCGACGCGATCGGCGGCCGCATCGAAGACGCGTCGGGCGACACCGGCATCGCCCGGCTGGGGACCGGCACCAAGGCTGATCTCCGCAATCCGCTCGATGGCTTCGAGCCCGCTGCCGGTCCGCTGCTCGCCTGGGAGCGCCGCGAAGCGCGGTGCCAGCTCGCGGACCAGTGGGTAGCCACTCGCGCCGAGCAAACCGCCTGCAGCAGAGGCGATGTCGGCCACCAGGTCCGCACTGGGATCGGGTTCGTCCAAGGCCTCGTCGATGAGGACGGCCAATCCTGCGCGCCCGGCCGCGGTGCGTGGCTGCTCGCGCAGGAGCGTGCGCAGTCGCTGCTCCCGCAGGTCACGCTCGAAGGCCGACCATTCGATGACGTCGACCGCACGGCCGCGCAATGTCTTGCTCACCGAGGCGGCCTTGCCGTTAGGGGCGACCACCAGTCCAACCGCAGGCAATGACTTGGTGACGACGGGGTGCGATTCCAGGGCGCCGATCACGCGACGAGCCGGGGCCAGGTCAGCGCCCGCAGTCCCGGGGCCGAGGTGGGCCTGTCGCACGCGTGCCGGCAGTCCCCTTAGCGCGCGCCGGTTTGTGTGCACGAGAACGGCATTCGCGTCCGAGCCGGCATTGGCAAGGGCCCACTGATGAGCGAGATGCTGGGCGCTCGGCGCGTCCTCCGCCAGAAACAGCACATCCCGGACGGGCCGGGCTTGGCCAGCAGTCATTCGGCCACCTCCGCCGGCGTGACCGCCGCGACTGGCGTGGCCGGCGTGACCGGGATTGCCGCCGCGACCGGCGTGACCGGGATTGCCGCCGCGACCGGCGTGACCGGGATTGCCGCCGCGACCGGCGTGACTGGCATTGCCGCCGCGACCGGCGTGGCCGAGGCCAGAATCTCCTCGAGACTCTCCGCCTCCTCACCCAGGTCGATCGTCCACTGCTGCGCGGATTCCGCTGTGGGAGCACACCATTCGATCTCCACCCCGAGCAACGCTCGTGCGCCGTCGCGCATGGCGAGCACGTCGGCTGCCACGCCGGCTGCCGGCTCTGGCAGGAGTGCGACGATCCGGTCGGCTCGCACGTGCGGCCGGTCCAGGCTCGGCATCTCCAGTAACCCCGGGGTCAGCACCACCAACACCTTCGCCGACACGACGTCCGATGCGCTGATCATGTCGATGCGCCCACGCAGCACGGGTGAGATCGCCTTGGCCAAGGCATTCGGCCGGCGTGGTTTGCCCAGCGTCGGATCCTCTTGGCAGACAAGACAACTCATGCGGTCACGCGAAATGATCAGTCCCCGCATCGGCTCCTCGGTGAGCGCGCTCGGCGCGGCGGGGTCGACGAGGTAGGCCACGTCATACGACCGTCGGTCGGCGGGCGCCCCCGGGAGTGCGCGCCGGAAAGCCGCCGAGGCCGGAAAAGTGCGTGAACGCACTTGCGCCGCACCGTCTAAGGGCGGCGTCGACGAGGTGATGCTGTCGTGCCAGGCACGGAAGCCGGTGCGATAGAGCGCGCGGTCCGGAGTCATCCACAACATCCGAAAGTCACTGCGCGACAACGAGCCGCCACGCAAGCGAGTGATCGCCAGTGGAGTGTCGGTGTCCACGGTCGGCCCGAGTCGGCGTTCCACCCGCTCGTGATACTCCGAGTCCGCGCCCTTGCGGACGGTGTCGAAGACGCCCACGGTGGCGATGGTCGTGCGCCGCACCATGAAGGAGGACGCATTGCGCCGCCGCGAGGGGTAGCCGAGCCAGGTGAGCGTCAGATCGTCCAGCGCGCGGATCGCATCGCTGCGGCTCGCGGGTGCCCACGGATTCCGTTGCAGCGCAAGGACTTGCGCGGCCATGCGAGCCGGGTGCGACCAGTCGTCGGAATCCTGGGTCGTCACGAACCGCCCTTTCGAGCGGGCGATCGCCTCATTGCGTCCGAGATAGCTGCCGCCGTTCTCGCGCATCCGCACCAGCCGGATGCGCGGGTCGAGCGCCAGGGCCTCGTCATAGACCGCGCCGAACCCCGGGCCCGACGCATCGTCCACAAGCAGGATCTCGAGATTGCCGTAGGACTGCGCCTGCATCGAGCGCAGTGAGTTGAACAACCCGGCCGGATCCGGCCGGAAGCTCGGCACGATCACCGTGACCAAGGGCCCGTCGACCGCCTCGGGCGGCGCCGCATGCAGACCGTCGAAGGGGTGCTCGGCACGGGGATCGATCGCGACGGGCGACAGACCGGCCTCGCGGAGGCGGGCGTTGAACATCTCCAGCCACCGCGGCGCATCGCTGGGCCCGCCCGCGGCATACGGGTTGGCAAGGTCGATCCGCAGGTCGGCACTCTCCGCAGCCGAGAGCGGGAGCACGCCGAGCAGCCGCTCGACCTCCTCGCGGTCGCCGTCGAGGAAGGCGAGTTGCGCCCAGACGGACGCGGCTTGTTCGGCGTCGCGGAAGACGTCCGGTCCGAGGGCCCGCAGGATCTCCCCGTATGCCGTTCGCGCCCGCCTCCCGTCGCGCCAGGCGGGGTCGCCCACCGCCCAAGTCGTGGCCAGGGCCAGCGCCTCCTGTGGATGAGCGAGCGCCCGGCCCGGCCACCCGCGGCCTGCATCGAGGGCCGCGCCGATGGCCGAGGCGTCGTAGCGCTCCTCGGTCGCCCGCAGGGCGAGCACATCGAGCAGCTTGGGGGCACCGGTGCGCAGGGCGGCCCGCGCCAGGCCGTGCACGTCGACGGGCCCCATCGGACGGCGCGCCAGGCGCGTCACGGCCTGATCGACCACCGGCAAGGGCGCCGGATCGACCACTACGGACCCCCCGGACGCGCCGACGGCGGCGCCGGTCACGCCGGTCGGCACCGCAAGGCGCGAGGCGGTCAATGAGGTCCTTCCGGTTGGCCGTGGTGGGATACTTGCCGAGCGTAATGCACCGGTCTTCAGCCGTCCGGGCAGGCGCGTTCCCTCAGCTGGTCGAGCAAAGGATGGGCATGACCTCGAAGCGGAATCTAGCCGCGATCGGCGCCCTCGCCGGCCTGGCACTGGTTGCCTTGATCGCCGCCGTTCTCGACTGGGGCGTGCTCGTCGTGCTCGCGTTCGCCGGGATGCTCGCCGTGCTCGGCGTGGTCGCGCTGAACACCAACACCCTGGTGCGCAGCCACCGTCAGGCCTTCGACAAGATCGTGCGCTCGGGTGGCTTCGGGTCGGCCAGCGGCGCCCTCACGATGGGTCCCGTCGGCGCACCCGCCAGCCAAGAAGATCTCACCGGCGCCCTGCGCCTGCTCCAGGCGCAG
This sequence comes from Nostocoides vanveenii, assembly GCF_039531165.1. NCBI lineage: Bacteria > Bacillati > Actinomycetota > Actinomycetes > Micrococcales > Intrasporangiaceae > Nostocoides > Nostocoides vanveenii. Next base: position 86,339 of record NZ_BAAAPN010000107.1, read on the forward strand.
TATGTCGGCCGCCTCGACCGCGCGCAGTCCACCTTCGAGCGGGCGGCCGCCGCTTTGACCGCCGCCACGGGCGCGGGACCGGCGGCTGATCCGCTGGCCACCCTGCCGGACGGCAGCGTGCTGGTCTTGCAGGCGGTCACCCCCGAATCAATCGCCCGGGCCAGCGACGCCGTGCGGGCCGGGATCGCCGTCCACGTCGTCGCTCCCGACAGCGTGGCCCGGGAAGCGCTCGCCGCCGCCGGGCTCGGTGAGGCGGTCGCCGTCGTCGACGCGGCCCCCGCGGGCGTCACCAGCATCGTCCTGCCCGGCTGATGGCGCGACCGACCCGCCCACCGGTCGCGCCGACGCGACTGGACGTCATCGCCTCGCTCGCCCGCGGCATACCGCCGAAGGACAAGGGTTTCGCCCCCACCCTGCTGCGCGCACGGATCGGCAGCGGCCGCGATGTGCTGGCGTATGCCGCGACCAAGGGCGCGCTCGTCGCCGACGGCCTCGACGCGCTCGGCCTGCGTGCGGCCGGTGCCGCACCTGACGGTGCCACCGGGGGCGCTGCGCGCACCGCCGACCCCCGCGTGATCGCGGACTACGAACCCGAGCTGGTCGCGGCATACGCGCAGGTCAGCGCCCTTCAGTTCGGTGATGCGCGCGGGCGCGCGGTGGCGATCGGACTCTATCGCCTCCTGCACGAGGCGGGTTCGCTGGCGCGGCTGAAGCGTCGTCACCTCGATCTCTATCCGCAGTTGCTCTTCGCTACCGGTGCGTATGCCGAGGTGCCCGGCGCTCAGGTCGGCAAGCTGACGCCGTCGGTCGCCGCCTTCTTGGGGGCCGACCTGCTCGGTCCGGCAGCTGGTGGTCGCGCTCGAGCCGACTGGCTGGCGGCGCTATCCGCGGCTCTGATCAGCAGCCCCGAGACGGTGCCCGTGGGGCTGCTCGACGAAGGGCCGACGCTCTTTGACGCGCTCACCGCCGGGGCAGTGACGACGCCGGCCACCGGCCCGTTGATCACGGTGATCACCAGCGCCTACAACCCCGGTCAGCCGCTCCTGACCGCCGCGCGGTCGATGGTCGAACAGACCTGGCAGGACTGGGAGTTGCTGGTCGTCGACGACGCGTCCCCAGCGCCCCAGCCGGGCGTGTTGGAGGCGGTCGAGGCACTCGATCCGCGCATCCGGGTGATCCGCAAGGCCGTCAACGGGGGCACCTATCGCTGCCGCAACACCGCGATGCGCCAAGCCCGCGGCGGCTTCATCACCTGCCTGGATTCCGATGACTGGGCGCACCCCCAGCGACTCGAACTCGGGGTGGCGCCGTTGCTGGCGCAGCCCGGCTTGATGGCGACCCGGTCCCTCGGTGTGCGGGCCGACGAGTCGCTCACCGTCACGCGCCCAGGCTATGCCGGCCCCTTCGTGGCCGCGTCCGCACTGCTCTTCCGCGGGCCGGAGGTGATGGGCCGGATCGGATTCTTCGACACCATCCGCAAGGCCGCCGACACCGAGTACGCCCGGCGCATCGAGGCGGCATTTGGTCAGCCCGTGCTCGACATCCCGAACGACATCCTGACCATACTGCGCAGCAGCACCGAATCGCTGTCGGCGGACGACTTCGCGGCCGGCTGGCGGCACGAGGCACGACCGGCCTACAAGCAGGCCTACACGCGTTGGCACGAGGCGATCAATCACGCCGGCGCTGACCCATTCCTCGACCCCGACGCGGCACGTACCTTCCCGGCGCCCCGGCGCTGGACCCGGCCGGTGGACGCGAAACTCGCTGCGCCGCAACACATCGACTTGGTTATCGCGGGTGATTGGCGACGCTACGGCGGGCCGCAGGTCTCGATGATGAACGAGATCGCAGCGGCGCTGGCGGCAGGGTTGCGGGTGGCGGTGATGCATATCGAGGCGCTGCGCTTCTACACCAGCCAGGACCAACCCCTGTGCGAGCCGGTGCAGGACCTGATCTCGAGTTCAGCCGTGGAGCGGATCTTTCCCGATGACGACATCGATGTCGACATCCTGCTGATCCGCTATCCCCCGATCCTGCAGTTCCCTCCGTCACTGCCGCGGACGTTCACGCCGCGCCGGCTTTTCGTGATGGCGAACCAGGCCCCGCACGAGCCCGACGGTTCCGATCCGCGCTACGTGCCGGCGGACGTGACCGCGCATGCCGAGGGGCTCTTCGGCGTTGTGCCGCAGTGGATTCCGCAGGGCCCGACGATCCGACGCATCCTGGAGGCGGAGCTGCCACCGGGGCTGGTGACCGACTGGGACAACCCGGGGTTGATCGACGTCAACGCCTGGCACGTCCGTTCCGAACGACCGGTGGCCGAGCGCCCGGTCGTGGGCCGCTTCTCCCGCGACAACCCAATCAAATTCCCCGATGACCCCGCCGACCTGCTGGCGGCCTACGCGCTCCCCGAGCCGTATGCCGTGCGGATGATGGGTGCCACCGCCACGGTCCCGGCCTTGCTCAAGCAGGCCGACGCCGCGATGCCCGCGAACTGGACCCTCCTAGAGCACAAGGAGAAGGACGTCCGCGAGTTCCTCAGTGGGGTCGACTTCGTTGTCTACATGGACAACCCGAATGCGCACGAGGCGTTCGGGCGTGCGCTGCTGGAGTCCGCCACCTGCGGGGCCGTCGTGATCGCCGCCCCGAAGCACGCCGACACCTTCGGCGAGGCATGTGTGTATGCCGAGCCAGCCGGCGTGCGCGCGTTGCTCGACGCCTTCGTCGCCGACCCGCCGGCGTATGCCGCTCAGGTCGCCCGCTCGCAAGCCTGGGTCCGCGACCACTTCAGCACGGAGCGCTTCGCCGAGCGGATGCACGAGGTGCTGGACGCGATCCGCGCCGAATTCCCCGCGCCCGCAACAGCTGTCGACAGCGACGCACTCCCCCCGTCAGCGAGCGCCCTGCCCGGCCTGGCGGGCCAGTTGCCTGGCCCGGCGGGCCAACTGCCCGGCCCAGCAGTCCAGTTGCCTGGCCCGGCGGGCAAGCTGGACACCGAGCCTGACGAACCCGCCTGGGTGACCATCGCGTTGCGGCGCGGAGGCGACGGCGAGCACGCCGACTCACTGGCGGCACGGCATACGGGCGGGGAGGGGGGCCACGCGGCGGCGTTGGCGACCCTGCGCGACCTCGCCGACGCCCTCACCCCCGGCGCGTCGGTCACGCCCGAACTCGTGGCCCAGGCCGCCCGGCCCGGCGTCACCGCCATCGCCCAGCAGTGCAGTGGCGCCGTCACCCGTTTCCCGGTCAACAACCGCCCCTAACCCCTGCTAGCACACGTTAGGTGACGTCCAGCAGGGTCTACCTTGCTGGACGTCACCTAACGTGTGCTGAGTCGGCACCGACCACCTCGAACGCGGATTGCCTCAGGCCATCCTGACCACGAGGTCGGCCGATTCGCGCCCGGCGATCACCAGGCGGGCGTTGGCCTCGTCATTGCGCATCACCCATTCACGCGCATCCTGCGGGGACTTGCCGAAAAGCACGTGCCGGGCGATAAGCCGGTCGAGCCGCACCTCCTGATCGACGTCGACGAACCAGACCTCGTCGCACGCCGCCCGCGTCCGCGGCCACGGATCATCCTGCAACAGAAGGTAATTCCCTTCCGTCACGACGATATCGATCTCCGGCTCGACGGCGATGGCGCCGGCCAGGGGCTGCTCCAGGTCGCGCTCGAAGTTCGGTGCATAGATCGCCCGATCCCGGTCCCCGCGAAGCCGTTCCAGCAACACGGCATACCCGTCACCATCGAAGGTCGGCGGAGCGCCCTTGACCCGCCGCAGGCCGAGCCGGTTGAGCTGCACGTCGGCGAGGTGGAAGCCGTCCATCGGCACCTGGGCTGCGGCCACGCCCGCGGCTATCAGCTCCCCGACCACGGCCGCGGCGAGCGTGGACTTGCCCGCGCCCGGCGCGCCGACGACGCCGATCACGGTGCGCCTCCCCACGGGGCGCGGCCGCGCGAGCACGCGGGCAACCAACTCGCGCAGGCTGGGATCGAGGTCCATGGGCAGTAGTCCTAGCACTGCGCGGCCGCGAGTCAACGCACACGTGACGGACGCACAGCTCGGCTATGTCCTCGAACGCGCCGCCGACGTCCTGCTCGGCCGCGAGGCACCGCACACGTGACGAACGCCCCGACGCGGATGGTCGAGGCGTTCGGCTGGCGGAGGTGCTGAGACGCCATTCAAACAGAGGTCCAACAGAGGAACATCTCACGGCAGCCGCTTCTGCTGCTCTTCGTGAGCGCCGCGAGGAGCGGTGGGTGCCGCGGAACGGAGTCGTGCAGCAGCGGAGTCGACTGACACCCGTGGAGGTTGCGGCGATGGCCCAGGACTACCGCGCGGGCGTCGGGTCGTACAGGCTAGCGCGGAAGTACGGGGTCTCGGAGAGCACCGTGCTCGCTCGGCTTCGGGCGAGCGGGATCGACACCTCCATCACCGAGACCGAACTGCGGCAACGAGCAGAAGACGCAGCTGCCATGGTCCGACTCCGTGAGGCTCGATGGACTTACAAGGCCATTGGAGAGAGATTTGGGATCACGCGGCAGGGGGTGGCGAAACGGATCAGCGCTCAGGAGTCTTCGAGTAGTTGACTCTTGGCCGCTGCGATGAGTCCCGGTACCGCCGCGACTCTCTCCTTTGTCCACTCCTGGTCGGGATCGGGCTCGGCTACTGCGACTGCGAGGCTCGTGTACAGGAAGGCGGCGTGTGACCAATCTTGGACTCGTCCGACACCGAAAGGGTCCATCAGGAAGCGGCGATCGGTAAGTTCGTCGTTCACTCCGGAAGTAAGCACGGCACCCTCTACAGCGGCCGCGCCCAGGATCACGAACTGCTTGAGGTCCTCATCAAGTACGCCGGGCCGAATTCGGTACCCGAGGAGCAGAAGCATGAGTCGGTAGAAGGTCTCCATGTGGTCTCTGAAGCCGTCCTCCGAGGCCCTCAATGCAGTCTCTAGAGTCTGCTTGTAGCCACCGTCCGGCAGAGTGAGGTAGGCAGCATGGATGGTCATGTAGATCTGCCAGTCGCGTCGCTCCCGCAGCGCGACGAAGTTCTGCTCGGCACCCCGGCGGCACATCTCGATGAAGACGCGGCGGCGGCCCTCAGAACTCGCAAACATGTCGATGTGATCTTCGGCTGCCGCAATAACCGCCTTGGGGGTGCCGGTGTCATAGGCGCCTGACACGGGGTGTGACGTCCCAGCGAGTCGGAGGAGGAGGTCGGCGTAGTACTGCTCCTTGCGCGGCCAGCGCTTGTAGACGGCCGACCGAGATACACCAGCCTCTGTGATGACGTCTTCCAGGCGCAGGAGGTCAAAACTGATACGCAGGCCGGCGTCCGCGACCATGCGCTCGCCGGTTTCCAACATCCGCTCGATCGTCTCCTCCTCGCTGAACCGCTGACGGGGCGCGCCGAGCCCAAAGGGATCGTCGAAGCTTGCGTCCATGTGATCTACCTCATATCAGACACGATGTCTGATGTCTTGTGTCGTGAGTCGTGCATCTGTAGTGTGAGGAACACGCTACCAGCGGCGACGGAGAACCGGAGAGGCTGGCAACAGGAGCCGAGAGGCTCTCGGATCGAGGCCCGCGAGGAGGTGATTCGAGTGGGCGACCAGAACGAAGGCGTGATCTATCAACGTGGTCCCGGTGGCGCGACCCCTTCAGGTCAATCCATCGATGGAGTTGATGGCGCATACGGCACCATCGGGGCCAGCGAGCACGTGTCGCAGTACGGTCAGGGTTGGCACCGCTCCTGGGACAACCCCGGCGGCGAGAATGATCACACAACTGATCACGCGACCAGGAACATCACACAGAACTAGCTGAATACGAATAGCCTCCCGAGCGCTTCAGCTCAGGAGGCTATTCGTTTATAATTGTCCATGGGTGAAGCAGCGTTGGATCGTTGCCGTGCACCGCGGTGCACATGAAAGTCGATGGGTAATCCCCGAAATGGCACCATCGAATTTGAGCATGGTCAGTTCGAGTCTGACCCACCCAGGTAATGAATGGGGCACTCCAGCGGTGCCCCATTCCGCTCTACGAAGTCTATTGATCATCAACGCTCCGACGACCTTTATAAGCCGGATCTCTTCCCGTCACGGCGCGAAACCCATCCTCGGTCGAGCAACTCTTTACGAGCCACTTGACCCACGCCTCGGTGTATCCATAGGAGCGGCTCAGCGCGTCGTAAACGGAGTACTTTTCGTCGGTCCGCTCAGGGTGCAGATCGCCCTTTGGCGGCCGTATCCCCTTGATTTGCCATGCTCGTAGGAAGTGATGGCTGGTGAACACGTAGGGCACCGCCTCCGCAACCTTCTGCTGTGCCTCGCCGGGCTTCAGGAGGCCGTGGCCCACCACTCGTCGCTGCTGCTCTCGCACGATGGTCCGACCACTCTTGCCGAGCAGTTCGGCTGCAACCCTTTCTTCCGGGCTCATGTCGTCCCAACGTGTGAATTTGATTGCAAGAGCTTCAGGTGCCTTCGAGACCTGCAGGACAACGTTAAGTCGAAGCTCAAACCGGTCGTCGTCGCTGACGGACTCGGGGAGACCTGAGTGGTACTCGGCAATGAAGCGCTTGAGTGCGGCGGGAAGCCGATCGCGCAACGCGATCAAGGCTCGTTCACCTTCAGGCGTAAAGCTTCCAATGAATACTGGGAATCGAAGAACCGTGGCAAGCGAGTACTGGTTCCCGAACGTCGAGGTCAGTTCGTGCTCGAAGTTGAGGAGCAGCGCCTGAGCGTGCCCACTAACCGCTTCCGAAAGCTGACGATCAGTGTGGTCATGGCGGTGCTCAATCCGATTACGCAGAGCGATGAAGAACTCAAGGTTTCGCCGCACCGGATCGTCGGCGTCTGACCAACGCTCCTCGGCACACCTTGCCAACTCCCAGCGTTTGTACTCGCCATCAACCCTTTCGAATTGCCGAGGGTTGTTGCGTCGCCGGTAGCGGAACTCGATCCCGTCTCGGACGAAACGAGCGTGCAGAAGGTACAGCCAGGCGACGTGCATGTGGACGACGAAAGCCTCGAACGATCGAGGCTCGATCGGATCATTGAAGAGCCGGACAGCCAGCGTTGCTTCGCGGCGTGCTGCGTCCAATGTCGGTGTCCAACGAGGCGGCCGAGGCATTTCTCCGCGCCTCAGAACTCGGATGCCATGTGCTCACGCTCTTCGAGCGAGGCAAGGAGTTGGTCGGTGACCTCGCCAATGCAATCCTTCAGCCCGTTCAGCCCGCTGGTCGGTGTGGCACTTACCACCCGCACCCGCGAGACTTCGGACGTCCCGATCCGCGGTGCGACGGCGCAAGTCACAAGATCGACTCCGGCTACTGCAGGAACGCATGTCGGATCGTCCGAACGTCGAATGCCGTAGAGGTACTTGGCGCTCTCCTCTAGCACTTGTTCGGGGAGAATCGATGCCCAAGACTTGGCGTCGATCACGGCAAAGGCAGCGACGTCGCCTCGCGTAACGGTCAGCAACAGGTCTGGGGCCAATGTCTCGGCTACGAGGGCATGCAAGCGCACCCCGGCAATGTCCGTGCCGCTTCGGGCGATCACTGGTTTGATCCACAGCGCGATGATCGCCTCGTCCGACTCCCAAGTCGCCGACGCGCCAGACTCCGAAACAGTCCAAGGCCCGAACCGGGCGTCGAGCACGCGTCGTACTGTGATGGCCAACCATGCCTCATAGAGCTCGTCGGTATCGAGGAACGGCACCACGCCGGTTCCGCGCCGAGTGGACTGCAGCTCCGCTAGCGTCCGCATACAGGCCGCAGCGAAGGCGACGAACGGCGTGGGCCAGGACGAAGGGTCGGGATCTCGGGAGCCGGCCGGCGCAGTGGCCACGCGCGCCACCGTCGCGATAGGATCGAAGACGGGCCGAAGCAGTCCAACCTGATCCTCAGGAAGGCTGGACCGAACGACGTCAATAACTGTCGTGGCCAAGGTTGAGACCGTGACTGAGGTCAAATTGCGCCGAGCACCGCGCCAACGTGCGCTTTGCGATACCAGCATCTGATCGTCGCGCTCGTGCACCGCGCCTCGGGCTTCAGCAGACCGCTCGGTCCCCATGAGATCCTCGACGCCCCCGATCACCCCCACCGGTAACCATGTCCGTTGCCGATCCAGCACAGTCGGCCACGAGGACAGCAGCATGCCCGCAGCGTTGGCGCAGGCGGTCAGCGATTGCCAATCCCGCAGCGTTTCGACCGCTCCCATGACTTCGGGCGCACCGAAAGTTCCTGCAACCCGCGCAATGGCCATGCGCGCCTGCCGCCAGGAGCTCAGTTCGGCGCCCGCCTCCCACAGCAGCCGTAGGTCTTCCTGAGTGAAGCGACCATTGGAGGGGATCGTCAGTTCGGCGAACTCGATGTCACGGTCGACGACCTCTGGCAGTGTGAGGGTGCCCGCTAGCGCCCGCTCAGGCGGCTCGTAGATGACGAAATCGTCGCCAATGGGTTCGAGTACCAACCCATAGGGCAAAAGCGGCGTGAGTATGCGTCCTGCCAAGGCCCGCTCCGCAACCTCACGTCCACCTCGAACGTAGCGAATCTTGCTCAGGTCAACGCACCCCAGAAGTCGGGCGGTGGTCCGAACTGCTGCGCCCTCGTGACCTGCTCAAGGCGTGCCAGTCTAGGGGCGAGCAGGCCGCTGCGTTGTTCCGACTTGAACACAGACAGGGCGCTGCCGAACTCCTTGGCCGACAGCGCGGGCAGCACGAAGTGCAGCAGGGCGTTGTCTGCCGCTGCCTCGACTACGGGATTACCCAATTCCGGCTCTGTCACGCCGAGCAGCTCGGCATACCACGACATGTAGATGAGACTGCGCTGCAGCGGCCGGTGGGCGATAACGTCGGAACCGAGCACGCTGCGGAGGATGACCGCCCGCTCCTTTAGTGCCTGCTGGAAGACGTCACTCCCGGTCTCGCTGTAGCGATCGAAGGCTAGGGTTGGTCTCCCTATAAGCGCCGCCGCTGGCCCGGTGCCCTCCTCAACTGGCGGGTGTACAAGGGTGTCTGCAGCGGCAAGCGCAGTGTCGAAGCTCGGGGCCTCCATGAGGATGACGCATGCACGCGAAACCACCTTGCGCGCCGGAGCCGGTGAGTCCGCATCCACGTTAATCGTCGCAAAGAACCGCGGGTAGGGACCGAGCTCCAGTACTCTCGGGACCTCCTGTTCCGACTGCTGCTTCACGCTCCCGACCTGGTTATGGAGCGGGATCGCCAGCGTCTTGGCTTCCAGTCCGCCGAGGCCATGCACCAGCGGAGACAGGTAGCCCTCGATCGGGGATAGGTTGGCTTCCTCGACAGCCACCATCGGCGACGTCGTTCCGTCAGCCACCGCGACGTCGAGCAACAGCTGGAGCGGCTCCAACACCTGGAACGTCTTGTCGGCCAGGTGCGAGAAGTAGCCGAAAAACTCCTCACGCTTGGCCAGCAGGCGGGACGAGTCGAGGCGGGCACGGCGGTCCGGCGGCGCAAAGAACGCGGCGAGCGCCGAGGCCATGAGCGACTTGCCGCTACCGCTCGGCCCGGCCATGATGATCAGCTGCGAGGATAGGGCGGCCGCTAGCAGGTCGACCATTTCCTCGTCGGACTCGGTCGCAATGCCATGGTGATTGAGAAAACTGCGGAACTGCTCAGGGAGTTGTTCAACGTCTTCGACGGTGATGTCGGGTTCCTGCGCGACCTGGCTACCGCGTTCCGTCAAGGTGGTCTCCGGGGGCCCCAGTTCTGAAGCCATCAAGAGCGAAGGTGACCACTCAGGGGAGCCGAGCACCGGCACGGCGAGTTCGACATCTGCCGTGATCGTGTTGAACTCATCCGGCGTCATTCCGAGGAAGTCCCGCGCGGCTGCATGCAGCTCATCTCGACTCGGCTCCGCGTCCCACTCGTGGTTGCGCGTCACCAGCACGGCAAGCGCGTCCCGGCCAGGCAAAGGATCTTCGGTCGTGTCCTGATCGAGGTGCTGGACGGCTATTTCGGCAGCGTCGGGCAACAACCCCTCACCGAAGTAGCCACGCCCGTTGTTGGTGGAGCTGGGGTTGAACAGCGCAGTTTGGCTTTGGTCGCGCGTCCCCGTGTTCCAGACAGTACTGCGGCCAGAGTCCTTGACCTTCAGCCAGCGCACCTTAGAACTGAGATCGATGAAGGGGTTGATGCGTCCCTTCGGATGCTCGGGGATGAGAGCGAACAGATCCTCCACGCTCTGGTTCACGCCCGCAATGGTGAGACCGTGGCCGGCTGCCTCTGCCCGCTTGGCGGCGAGGTAGGTCGACAGCCAGTTGGCACGGTACTTGTTGCTCCCAGCATGCAGGCTGAGCTGGCGTAGCGCAGACTCAAGGGACGTCTCGGAGCACCGGGCTGTCACTGGCCTTCCCCCCGATACGTGATGTCTGCTGCCAGATGCCTCATGCCACGAGTGTAGGCAGCCAGACCGACAGCGCTCCGAACGCTGGCATGCACGGAGACTGAGTGTCGGTGCCCACTGGCACCCTCTCCCGTGCCAAGGTATGACAAACGACGGAAGTGACTCGCCCATGCCCAAGCGCACACCCGTGCCTCTGCCAGACATCAAGCCTCAGACACCCGTCGCCGCCCTCGATCGCGACGCGTGGGCAGATCGGCAGGAGACCTTCGAGGTGAACGACGTTGCCCCTCTGGTGGGCATGTCTGTGACGTTCATCCGCAAGGTCGTCGGTCACCGAGGCGCACTTTCGACGAACGACGTCCTCCTGCTGCTGGATCAGGATGCTTACGCCGAGACCTTTGTCAAGCGGTCACAGGTCTTGGACTTCCTCTGCCTTCGCAAGGACGAGGTGAACGATCACCACGACCCGATTTCGGTCGAGACCCATGTTCTCATCACACAGAGCGTCACCGATGCCCTCTCACGCATCGAGTCCAGAACAGTTCAGTGCGTGGTGACCTCAACGCCGTACTGGGGCATGCGAATCTATGACGACTCCACCCCTGTGACCTGGGCAGATGGAGAGACCAGCATCTACGGACATGAGCAGACACCTGAAGGGTTCATTAGGCATACGGTTCAGATTCTGTGGCAGCTCCAGCGTGTGCTGACTCCGGACGCCTCAGTCTGGTGGAACCTCATGGACACTTACAACACGCGCACTCAAATCAGAGGCTCCGCGGTTGAGGCGCTGCGCGCCATGCAGGGGCACGATGACCGCAAGTGGTCCGAGCATGAGGCGCGGCGGCACAGTGCCGGACACTCGTACCTAAAGGATGGCGAGCAGTCGATGATCCCGGCACGGGTTGCCGAGCGCGCCAGCCGAATTGGCTACCACGTGAAGAGCGTGATCACTTGGGCCAAGCAGAGCAGTCTTCCTGAACCGCAGAACTCGCGAGTAAGCCGCGGACTGGAATACATCCTTCATCTTTCGCCAACACGGACTCCCAAGTTCGACAAAACCGCCTACCGGCGCGTGCAGCCCTCCTTGGGTGGGCGCGCTGTCGGCTACGAGCCGGACAAGTTAACCGACGTCTGGGTGATGCCCACCTCCGCCGGGGGCGGCGGGCACGGTGCTCAGTTCCCGATGGCGCTCCCAGGGCGGTGTATCGCTCTTACAACCTCCCCAGGTGATGTAGTTCTTGACCCATTCGTTGGAAGTGGGAACTCGGGAGTAGTAGCACGATGCACCGATAGGCGCTTTGTCGGCATCGATGTATCACCAGCATACATTGCCACATCTGAGGAGCGGATTAATGCGATCACAGCAAGTCGCTTCGGTAGTGACTCTAGTCCCGCTCCCGATACTCGTGGAACACAACGGTTCCCTATGACGGATGTCGGCTAATAGGAGGTCAGACTCGACCATGAACGCGAACGCCTGAGCTAGGATATAATAGGAGGGCAGATGAAAATACCCGCAGATCCGAACGACTTTGACGCAATTCTTCAGCCAATATGGGAATTCCTGGCTACCCAGGCAGATGTCGCCAAGGCAGATGTCATTTTCGTCTTCGGTGGTTTGGGCAACGAGATACCTCAACGGGCTACGGAGCTGTTCAAGCTGGGGGTTGCGCCGGTGTGCCTGGTTACAGGGTCATCCGGGCCTTTAACCGCAGGCGTGTACACCAAGTCAGAAGCAGAAGTCTTCGCCGACGAGATGGTCAAGGAAGGCGTCCCCGCACAATCCATATTTGTAGAAAGGTCAGCGAGAAACACCGGACAAAACGTTGCTTTTGGGATGGCGATGCTGCGCAATCTCAATATTCCAACCACGCGAGTTGCGATCGTATGCAAGGCCTTTCTTGCACGCCGCGCGATGCTCACATTCCAACAACAGTGTCCGCAAGTCCAAACCTTGCCGCTCCCTCCCGTAGGCACTCCATCCAAAATGCTCGATCGCAGCCAAGAGGATTTTGCTCAACGCCTCCTCGATGAGCTCACCAGGCTAACTGACTACGCTGAGGCAGGCTATATAGCCGCCACAGATATACCTAGAAGCGTCACAGCAGCCGCGGAAGCAGTCAGAGCGATGCTGAGCCAGTGAAGCACGTCAACGTGCGCCGCTGGGGCAATGTCATCTTCTCCGTGCTCACAACGGGCCTGATCGTTGCTGCGATTACACTTCCACCATCGCACATTCCCCAATTTACTGAAACTCAAAGCGCGACAGTATTCGCTTCAGCCATCACGCTAGCTACAACACTCGGCGGTCTCTTGGGACTGATCTTCTTCATAACCGCACAAGTGCGACCCTCGGGCCTAGGAAACGCTGGATTGAGAATTCTCTACCGGGACCAAACATTTCCGACAGTAGTCGCTGCGCTAGTTATAACGTTGACCGCATCGATCCTTGGCCTGGCCATCCGCAGCAGCGACATGATGTGGAGTGGCCGCCTAGCCTGTATCGCTCTTGTCGGGTGCCTCTTCGTCACCTGGTCTGCGGTCCCGATATCGATGCTTGCCTACGAGAATATGCGGCCCGATACGGCCGCCAAGAAAATTCTTCAAGACTTAAACGCTAACACAGTTGCTCGATACGGTCTTGTTGACATCTTGCGAGGGGAGACCGGGCAGGTCACCATTTCCCTGCGTAGTGATGGTCTTGACTATTCAAGACATGATCCCTTACGGGCCTTCCATGAGCTCGTGCAGCAGGCGATACTCGCGAAGGACCGGCTACTTCTCGGAAATTTGCTCAGCCTACTATTTGAGCGCGTTGCGAAGATCCTCGATGCGCCATGGCCATCAGATTCACTCGCGTCGGCCGATTGGCGAATCCGAGCAAAGATTCGCTCCAGAATTAGGTTCCCGCAGGACGACCAACTTGCCGTGGCGGTGCACGCACTCCACTACGTGGTCCGCCTAGCCCGAAACCTGAAGAGGGATTGGGGATCTCTAGACGTTGGACGTCACAGCGCAGAATACAACATTGCCAAGTTTGCCGCTTGCTTGGCAGCGCGACATGGCACGGAAGCTATTGGCTCCGTCGCGTTAACAGCGATAGCCCGGATCTCTCTCGAATACAAGGACATCACGCCATACGGAAGAGTCGAACCGCTGAACCTTCTTTCACGGACTATTAGAGCGCTCGATGCCAGTAATAGATCTACGGAGGTTTCACTTGCCTTGAGTCTGATCGCGCTGATCGAGTGCAACACCAAGCAACTATCAGACGGGCGCGGAGATCCGCTGTATGCGACTCTTACGCCCGAACACACCATGAGACTGGATGCAATCAGGCGGGACTGGGGTGAAGAGCTCTGGAAAAGCAAAATCAAGGACGTGGACCCATGGCGGGCATGATGTTCACTCTGCAATCGCCGGCAGCATCCGCCTCAGTCTTTTCAAATAGGACTCTCCAGAGTTCGTCACATGCGAATAGTTTCGCATCATTGCGATGCCCCTCGCGATTCTAACCGCGGCTCCGGCGAGAACCTCGTCGGCGGGCAATCCGAAGGCAGCAGCTAGTTCTTGCGTCTTTGCTCTCGCCACTTGTCCTACATTGCCAGACTCGGCACCAGGAAAGAATCGTATTAACCAGGCTGCGCACCAATTTCCTATTTCTAGGCCAAGAGGAGCCAGGCCCACATGGCCGAAATCACACACCCGGATGCCGAACGCGTCACGCAGTAGGTTTCCCGGAGACAGATCGCCATGCGCGACTATCGGCGTAACCGCGCCGGCCCAGAGTGTGTCTAGAGCTTCTTCCAGAAGCTTGTACTCGCGTGGCAAGAGATGCCGTGATGCGGAGTACACGGTGTCGAAATATTCGAGTCTCCACTCAGGCAAATCAACTACTGGAACCGACTTGAAGTGGACCCTTGTCGACAAGCTGGAGATTGGATCAGACCCTGGCGTAAGGACAGGTCCAATGGGGGCCCATGTGCCTCCGCCAGCCCTCGTTAACGTTGTTGGCCGGTTTTGTGGCCCCTGGACCACCTCTTCCGCATTCTTGGATACTACGAGCTCGACTCTGGGCCATGCAAGATGCCGTACCGCCGCCACTCTGGCCCTAACGGCGCGATCTGTGTGTCTTGCGGGGTTCCAAATGCGCAGAAAGTAGTCGCCAGAAGTGGTCGAAATTCGAACGCTTCTATCTACAGAGCCAGCGAAGTCAATCACCGAAGTAGGCGAACCAATATCCCATGCCTCGCAAGCGAAGTTGCCAATAACCTCTAGCGCTTCCATAAAAGGGGCCCAACAGAATACTTGTGGCTGAGTATCATCATGGTCCTCTGCGCACCTTGAATTGCGTGTCTCCGGTGGTAACCGGCCGTATTCAAGGCTACCAGTGTGCCTGGATCAAGCTCATTGAAGGTGACAACGTCGAACGCGGCCTCAAGTAGCGAGGGATTCGCGCAGACTCGGACGCTTCGATCGGACTTCGCTGCCTTGCGCCGCTTCGAAGACCTGATACTCGACTGATATTCTTCTCTCAACTTGACAGCGGACAGCTTATGTGATCTTGCCAAATATTGCAGGGACATGTTCGACTCGGTCGACCCAAATGGATAGTAGAAGAACTTTAGAATGGGGCGAGAAAGATCTGCATGCCACTGGTCCTGGCGGTCCCGTGTGAACCATGAGTCCAATTCTTGTCCCAAGTCCCCTAGCACGCGGACCGAGTCGGGCAATTCGCTTTCTGGATCTGCTTCGTGTCGTTGTATCCAAAGAGCGCAGTTCGGTGGTTGCCCGACGTGGCGCCCGAAGAACCAGCGCGTCAAGTCTTCGATCTGCGCTGATTCCAAGAGCTCTCCGAGAGGAGTGTGATCAGGCGAGAATGGTAGTTTCGTGGTGTCTATTCGGACGGAGGTTCTTCGTGGACTATCGAGCGTTCGCTCAATTCGGCGGATGTACTGCTGAATGCGATCAGAGGCACTTTCGCTGAGAACGTTCGGCAGGATTGCGTACCCCAGTTCACGCAGGGAGGATTGATGCCGGGATGCCGGCTCCGCGCGTCCATCGCCGGATAGCGAGTGGCCAACGAGGGTGCGAATGACCTGAGCGCCGAGCGTGTTAGCTATTGGTCCACCCCGGTGGGGACGGTGTCGGGGTAGTTCAAGATGTGGCTCTACTCTCATACTTCACTCTCAAAGGAATATGCCCTGGACGTGTACTCCACGGTCTGCACTGGTCCTGGAGGGAGACTTCGTAAACATGTATCAGATAGGTGCAAGTCGGAATCTGGCAGATGGTGTGTGAAGGTGACGTGAAGCTCGCCTCTGTAGAACCAGCTCGCATCTTGCGCAACGTTGCGAATCGCAGTTGTTCTTGCAGAAGTGACGCTTGAAGCAAGTGAATGGCCCACCTGGTTCCATAAGAGCAACAGAGATCCTCGTGCCACTAGTACCCGCCTGAACTCGGCTAGCGCTTTCGGCTGGTCGAACTGATGGAATGAGCTCGGGCAAATGAGCACGTCGACCGAGCCGGGCTCAATTGGAAGAGCTTCGGCTCTTCCGAGCGTCGGAGTGGAGGCGGGGCAGCGAGCCCTAATTCTTTCGATCATGGCGGGGCTTGCGTCGATGGCGTGATAGCTCCGCCATGGTGCGAGTTTGGCTGTGGCGTCAATAGTGAAATTGCCAGGCCCGCATCCGACTTCGAGAATGTTAGGTGCGCCGGTCTGAAATTGGGCCCGAATCCACGACATCGTCAGGTCTGGATAGCCGGGGCGAAGTTCTTGGTACGCCAACGCGTGCATTCTTGAGTACGTCATGTCATTTCTTAGGATTTGCGAACGGGCTATGCGAGCTTCTCATCTTGGCGAGCGAGGTCTTTCGTCTGCGAATCGTGCTCTCGCTATACCCTCGCCGCCTCAGCAGCGAGTAGTACTGCTTCTCCTCTCGCTCAGTGAGCGCCAGCACGTCCTTGTCGCGCGCCACCGCCCACTCAAACCAGTCCTGGAGGTCGGCCCAGTAGGCCCGTGCGGTGTTGTAGCCGTAGTCGAGCAGTAGCTCCTCGCGCAGGTCGAAGAAGCGCTGCCAGTGCGCAGGGATGTCGTGGGGGTAGGTCGGCGCGAACTCCATCGTGTTCTCCGGGTAGCGGAGCGCGCTGGAGGCCATAGCGCGAGGTTAGCGCCTGCACCCGCCCTCGCGCATCGGTTCTTTGCCACAAGATGCCGGTCCGGTGGCCAGGCTGCTGCTATCACGCTCATGCTTTTCTGGCGCTGACCTGCAGATTTACCGTCGATGATGTCGCCTTCGCTGTTCTCAGAGCTCCCACACGGGACTCCGGCAGGGCGAGATCGGAGGAGTGGGTATGTCCCAACTCCAGCCCTACACCGGCGGTGGCGCGGTGTCGTCACCGCTGTCTCGTCAGGGTCGAGCTATCGGGCGGATCGTCGGTGGTGCTGAACTGGCCACCGTCCGTGTCGTGGCCGCGGTCCACGTCCAACAGGCGCGGCTCGACGCGCTCGACCAGGTGACGTCGCGCGCCATGCAGGGCGTTGCTCTGGTGGCGCAGGCCGAGGCGCAGCTGGCCGAGGCCGTGCCCCACGCGGCTGGCCGGATTCGGCACATCGCCAACGCTCACACCATGGTGCTGGCGGGCGAGGTGGCGAGCTTCTCGCGTCGGTTGCCGTCGTGACCGCCTTCCTCGTCGTGCTCGCCGTCGTCGTTCTGGCGGCGCTGGCGTGGCTGGTTCTTTCCGGTTCGCTGACGGCGGCCCGGGCAGACGCCAAGCGTCGTCAGGTCTTCGCCGAGCAGGCCCAAGCCGAGGCGCGGATCCAGATGCACACGCATGCGGCGCTCAACGAGCTGTACGAGGCGTCACGTCGGCGCTTCGACGGCTCGTAGACACCGCGACTGAGCCCGTCATCAGGTGGCCGGTCAGGAGCGAAGAGCGGCGGCTACCGCCTTCGCTTCCTGACCGGCCCGGGTGGACGAGTCCGCAGAGCACACCAACCGCATTCGCAGCAGCACCTCTTCACAGCACTTCTTCGAATCCAGGAAGGAGGGCGAGGCAGTCATGTCCGCTCCCACGATGTCATTTCCATTCCCACCCGACAACCACGACGACTCGACCGAGGTCGACCGTGACTCGGCGCTGTCGTGCGACGCCGTGCAAACCATGCTGGCGCGGGTCGAGGTCGCCAAGTTCGTCCGTCGGACGGCCAAGGCGACGGCCGCCGACGTCGGCTTCGGCTGGATCGCTATCCCCGATGCGCCGTCAACCTACCAACAGTTGCGCGGGGCCTATGCCGCCAGCCAGGCGACCGGTCAGCCGTTGCCTATCTCCAGCCTGAACAACGAGGACTCGGTCTTCCTGAAGCCGGAAGACAACATCGCCTTCCGGTTCTGGCACGACGTCTCCCATGTCCGGCTCGGGCTGTCCTTCGCGCTGGCAGATGAGCTGGAGCTCGCCACCTGGCATCTGGCGCAGGCCGAGCTGGCGGGGTTCGCGCCGGGCAGTCTCGGCTACCGCCTACTCGAAGCCGACCATGTCGGGCAGGTACTCATGCAGGCCCTCGGTGGCCGGTTCCCGTTCAACCAGGAAGCCTTCGTCCTGACCTACGCCCGGCACGGCGTTGGGCTCGGTTTGCTCGCTGAGCTGCGGCGAATCCCCGGCCTGAACGAGGACAGCACCGCCCTCGTGACCACGCGACCCAACGAAGATGGGGCCGACCGGTGAGCGGGCAGGAAGACCCGGGCTCGTGGGTGGGCCGGCTGTTCGGCTGGTGTCTCCTGGCGCTCCTGGCTGCCATGGCGCTCTACGGGGCGGTGTCCATCGTGCGGTCGATCTGGCTGTTCCTGTGCATCGACCTGGCCGTGGCGGCGGTCATCGCCGCCGTCTGGCGGCTCCTTTCCAGCCGTTACCGAGGGTGGTGAGCTCTCGGAGATGGATGCCTGCCGGTCGCTGTTGTGGAATACACAACCTGTATTGACTTTTCACAATCGTGAATTCATAGTCAGCGCCACGATTCGCGATTTCACAATTGTGAAAGTGCTGGAGTCGGCCAACCAATTCATGCGAGGAAAGGAGGTGAGCCATGCCCACACCTGACGACAATGACAACGACAAGAATGCGCCCTACCGCAGTGCCAGGAGGGCAGCGCGCAAGCGCCCGCCCAGATACACCCGGGCGCAGGAGCGGCGGCTGACCATCCGTTCCGAGCAACGCGAGACGCCCGATGTACGCAAGATTGCGCGGGCCATCATCGCGATGGCCATGGCAGAGCACGAGGCCGAAGAATCGCGTGACACCAAGCGCGGTGACAGCGATGCGCGGCAGATATCACGCGGCGAGGACGCCCATGAATAGGCGCGGCCCGTTCGTCTGGACGCGGCTCGATCTGCCGGCACCGATCACGGTCGAAGCCGCGAGGGCGGCCATCAGCACGTTGGCAGGACTGCCCGGTCAACCACGACTGGTGCTCGAAGCCTGCGGTAGCAAAAGCCAGGTGACCTGGCGCGTGGGTGCCGAAAGCGCGACCGCTCGCCGGGCTGTCGCCGCCATGACGCATCAGATGCCGGAACTACGGGGACAAGAAGTCAGCGGACAGGGGCCGTCTTCTACGCTCGCGGCGGCGGTGCGGCTACCGGGGCATCGCCGCGTCGCGCTCGACGTGACCGCGACCGAGTCGGTGGCTCGCAGCGTGCTAGGCGCGCTCAGCGGGGCTCGGGCCGATGAGGTGGTGAGGCTGCAGGTTGTGCTCGGCCCACGGCATCGCCCGCGACAACTGGGTGAGGTGGCGGCGTCAGAGCGGACCCGTCTGACGGCCAAGTACGGCGAGCATCGGTTCTCGTGTGAACTGCGGATCGGTGCGACCGCGGAGGATCCGGCCCGAGCCAAGAGACTGGTTAGCACGACCGCTGCCAGTTTGCGCTGCCTCGAAGTGCCCGGGCTGGCGCTGCACCTCAAACGCAGCAGTCTGCGGGCTATCGACGAGGCCCGCGATCCACTGTTCTGGCCGCTGGAACTGGGCGTCAGTGAAGTGGTCAGCATCCTCGGCTGGCCCATCGCCGCCAAGCCCGAGACGGTGCTACCCGGCGTGCCCTCACCGCACCCACGACTCCTACCCGTCGATGCCCGCATCCCTGACCGTGGCCGACTGCTGGGGGTATCGACACTGGAGCGAAGCCGAGCGCTGGCACAAGGAGTCGAGGAAGCCAAGCGCGTCACCCACGTCATGGGCCCGATGGGAGTCGGCAAGTCCGTGCTCATCACCCGGCTAGCGCTGGCCGATGCCGCCGCCGGGCGCGCCGTCGTCCTCATCGACGGCAAGGGCGACACGCTGACGGACTTCGCGTCGCGGCTGGACCCATCCCGGCACGACGACGTGGTCTGGATCGACCCGACCGACGAGGCACCGGTCGGCATCGACGCCTTCCGCGGCGAGCCCGAGCGACAAGCCGATATCCTCTACGGCGTCTTCCGGGGCCTGTACGGGGAAGCATTGGGGCCACGCAGCAGCGACTTGCTTCACGCCGGACTGCTCACCCTCGCTCGGGCTGGTGACTGCTCGCTGTCGATGCTGCCGCTGCTGTTCACCAGCCCACGGTTCCGTCGCAGCATCACAGGCAAGGTCAGTACTGCCGACCCACTGGGACTTGGTGCGGTCTGGGCATGGTTCGAAGCCATCTCCGATGCCGAGCGCACCCAGGTGGTCGCCCCGATCCGCAACAAGCTCGACCCGCTGCTGTCCCTGCGCCCGGGACTACGCGCGATGTTCGGACAGACCACACCCAGGTTTGCGCTCAGCGACCTGTTCACCGAGCCCAGCAAGCGGCCCATCCTGCTGGTCAACCTCGGATCGGCCGAACTCGGCCCGGAGGGCGCCAGGCTACTCGGGTCGGTGCTGCTGGCGCTTATCTGGCAAGCCGCGCAGTCCCGGACACGGCTCCCAGCCTCGGCACGACACCCGGGGATGCTCTACATCGATGAGTTTCAGGACGTCGTCCGACTCGGCGACCTCTCCGACGTCATGAGCCGAGCCCGCGGCCTCGGGTTGGCCTTCACCGTGGCTCATCAGAGCCTGAGTCAAGTCCCGCCGAGCGTGAAGGCGGCCCTGCTGTCGCTGGCCCGTTCGCGCATTTGCTTCCAGCTAGCCCCAGCTGATGCCAAGGAGATCGCCGCGACCACTGGTGGGGTCTTGACGGCCCGGGACTTCCAAGAGTTGCCCGCTTTCACGGCCTACGCCTCGCTGCTGGTCGGCGGCGACCGGACGCCCTGGTGCAGCCTGTCCACCGAGCCGCTACCCCGAGCGAGCCCCGACGCGGCGGCCATCCGGACGGCCTCACGGACGCGCTACGGGCGCCTGGTTGCCGAAGTCGAAGCCGAGCTCTACCGCGTGGCCGGCTACAGCGCCGATGCCGCGACTGAGCCAACCTTCGGTCGGACCCGCCGGGCAACGGGACAATGCGGAGGTGCCGCATGAGTGCGCCGGAACCGCTCTGGCAACGGCGAGTCGGCGACGCCTATGTCCCGGGTCAGGGGCTACCGCTCGGTCTGCCGGTCACCTCGAGTAACGACGAAGTGTCCTTGCAGGTCAGGGACGAGTTTCCCGCGCCAAGGGAGCCGAATACTTCGTCCGTTTCCACTCCCTCAGTCCGCTCGGGCGTGGGAGGGCGCCGGGTCAGCCGCCGCGCCCTGGCACGCCTCGCCACGAACCTGTCCGAACGGGATGAACTCGTGCTGCGCCGCGTCGCCGAGCACCGCTACCTGACAACCCACCAGCTGCAAGGCTTCTGCTTCGCCGAGCACGCTAGCGACGCCTCGGCCTCACGCACCACCCGTCGGGTGCTGGCACGGCTGGAGGGCGACGGCCTGGTGCGGGCTCTCGAACGGCGGATCGGCGGCGTGCACGCCGGGTCGCAGGCCACCATCTGGCAGCTCGCTCCCGCCGGTAGTCGTCTGGTCTACGGGGAAGAGAAGCGTCGACGGAGCGGTCCGCCCAGTGACCGCTTCCTCCGTCACCAGTTAGCGGTGGCGGACGTCCACGTCCTACTCCAGCAGCACCAGCGCATTGAGGCGATCGAGCAGGTAGCAGTCGAGGTCGAACCCGCCTCATGGCGGCGCTACCAAGGCCCTACCGGAGAACCACGCTGGCTGCAGCCCGATCTGTTTGCTGAGATCACCAGCAGCGACTTCGTCGACCGCTACTTCATCGAAGTCGACCTGGGTACCGAGTCACTCCCCACGCTGCTCGGGAAGTGTGAGCAATACGAGCAGTACCTGAAGAGCGGCGTCGAGCAGGCGCGCTCCGGCGGCTTTCCGCTCGTGCTGTGGCTGTTCCTCAGTCCCGAGCGGGCGGACCGCCTCAAGGCGGCGGTGCGCCGCTCTGGGCGGCTGACCAACTCCCTCTACCGGTATGCCACGCCCGAGACGATCACCCAGGTGCTGGCCGGAGGTGGGGTATGAGCGCGGCCGCGGACGCTCTGCCGACAGGGCAGATCCTGCAAGGTGACGCCGTCGAGCGCCTCGGTGACCTGCCTGCGGGGAGCGTGGACTGCGTTGTCACGAGCCCGCCGTACTTCCGGCTGCGCGACTACGGCGTGCCGGGACAACTCGGGCTTGAAGGACACGTCGACCAGTGGGTTGAGGAGCTACGGGCCGTCACGCAGGCAATGGCCCGCGTGTTGAAGCCGACTGGGACGTTCTGGCTCAACCTTGGCGATACCTACAGCACGCATGCGAGAGAGGGCGCGCCGCCGAAGTCGCTGCTGGGTGCACCCGAACGGCTGCTGCTGGCACTGGTGGAGGACGGCTGGACGATCCGCAACAAGGTCCATCTGGGCTAAGACCAACCCGATGCCATCGAGCGTCACTGACCGGCTCTCCACCACGCACGAGTACCTCTACCTGCTGACTCGCGGCCCGCGCTACTACTTCGACCTTGACGCCATCCGCGAACCCCACCGCAGCCGACCACCTCAGCGACGGCGTGAACCGCGGCCGGGCAAATACGCCGCCGGGACACCAGCGCTGGGGCCGAACAGCGACGGTGACGATGGTCTGCGCGCCCTCAAGGCCCGCGGGATGGTCGGCCATCCGCTCGGCAAGAACCCCGGCGATGTCTGGCAGATGGCCACTGCTCACTTTCGCGGCGCCCACTTCGCCACCTACCCAGAGAGGTTGGTAAGGCGCATCATCCGCGCTGGTTGCCCGCCCGGCGGCATCGTGCTCGACCCCTTCATGGGCGCTGGCACAACCGCACTGGTGGCCGAAGCCGAAGGCAGGCGGTGGATCGGCATCGAACTAAACCCGGACTTCATCCAGCAAGCCGAAGCCCGACTAGCGGCGGTACGCGCCGCCGGACACGCACGACTGAACCGAAAGGAGGTGACATGAGTGAACACAACACCCACAACGAACTTGAACAGCACAACGAGCATCCGGAGAAGTCGGGTGCAGAGCACGAGGCCAGCCGCGAAGCGCTCATCACCCAGCGACCGAGGGTCTGGATCGGAAGCTTGGCGGACTACAACGCCGGCATCCTCACCGGTGACTGGGTGGACGCGGCAGTCGACGACCAGACACTCATCGAGGCGGCGAAGACCATCGTGGCCAAAAGCCACAATCCGCCGGCTGAGGAATGGGCCATCTTCGACTACGACAACTTCCACGGCTGGAAACCGGGCGAATACGAAGACCTCACCGTCGTCGCCCGCGTGGCGCGCGGCATCGCCCAGCATGGACCCGCCTTCGCCGCCTGGGCCGACCTCCACGACGCTGACCCCGACATGCTGGACGGCTTCGAGGACGCCTACCTCGGGTACTTCGACTCCACTGAAGCCTGGGCCGAGTCCGTGCTTGACGACATGGGCACGCGAGAGGAGATCGACCGACTCCTCGAAGAGAAGGTCGGTGACCTCGCGCGCTACGTCCAACTCGACACCGGCGCCTGGGCACAGGACTGCTGGATCAGCGGCGACATCGCCGTCTGCCATGACCCGGCGGGAGGGGTGTGGGTTTTCGACGGTCGACTCTGACAACTAGTAGCTGACTTGCAGAACCTTGACATCTGAACAGCGCAACATATTGTGGCGCGACACGCCGAGAGCCACTACATGTAGTGGTTAGTTGACAATGGGCGGTACCTTGTACTCAGTAACTACACCCTTGTAACCTTTGGTCACAAGGGGTCCGCCTGAGTGAAGGAGGTGGCAGTCCATGCCTACCGACTCCATCTACGCCTTCCATGGTACGACGTCGTCAGTCCTCGACTCGATCGCCACGAGCGGCCTCCAGAAGACCATAGGCGGTGGGCACTGGCTTGGCGACAACGGCATCTACTTTGTGCCGCGGGACCCCAAGTTCGCCCTTGGCTACGCACTTCAAAAGGTTCGGCGAGACAGAGCCAAGGGTATCGACGGCAGCCCCGTGGTCATTCGAGCGACCATCGACATGCGGGAGTGCTTCGACCTCCTCCTGATCGAGTACCGTGAGCTTCTCAAAGACTTCGCCCCGGCCTACCTTGATACCGTCCCTGAGTCCGTCTGGCCGGAGGTCGCTCAAGACCAAATACGGCGAGGCCTTGACAGTATGGTGATTCGGCAGGCGATGAAGGTTTTAAGAACCTCCGGCGGGAAGCCATATGCATCGCTGCAGGCGGCCGTGCCGGCCAGATTTGGGGAGATCCCTAAGGGCGTGTACCCCCCTGGGGGTGCGCTCTATCAGGTCGGCGACAAGAAGTCGTGGTTCGACATTCACGACCACGTGCAACTCATAGTTTTCGATGAGTCATGCATCAGCGACGTTGAAGTGGTTGAGGTCTAATCGCTATTCGGGCCAACAGCGATCGGATGAAAATCGAGGTTTTCGCGCCACTCCTGCGTAGCCGCCAACTTCTCGGCAGCTTTCGCCAAGGCCTCATAGACACGATCCTGCCCTTGCCGATCAATGCCAAACTTGTCCAACTCGGTCCGTGACGCCTCGCTAGGCGCAACGTAGCGGCCAAAGTCCTTCTCATTACGCATATTCAGTTGTCCTCCTGCTCATGATTATCGCACATAGCACATCCTAGGACAACGTGTCAAGGGCACCGCCTTGGGAACTGAACGAGTCTACGTCACGGTGTCAACAGGGAGACGAATGACACGCGTGTCATTTCGAACATAGTTTCACTTCCTCGGGAGCCTGCAGCCGCCCCTCGAACCCACTTCGGGTTCGGCGGCTGCACCACCCCGAGGAGGTGGCTGGATGCCCGCATCTGGGCAAACACCCTCAGGAAGGAGTAGGGAGCACCATGAAGACGCTCGCCATCCGGTTGGACGAGGATCTGCACACGCGGCTGACCATGCTGTCCAAGCTCGCAGGCACGACGGTGACGGACACCATCCGCACCGCCATCGAGCAGCACCTGACCGCCCTGGCCAGTGATCCTGCGATCACGGCCAAGGCCCAGGAACTGACTGCTGAGATCGAGAAGGAAGCTGCTCAGCAACGCCAGGCCCTCGCCGCCCTCATCGGCTCGACCACCACGTCGAGCCCATCGGCCGCTACCGCCCGCCCGGGCCGTAGCGCCAAGCGGTGACCGATCCGCAAGTCGCGGACGACACCGACAACCCTTCCACCCACGGTGGGAACCGGCGCACTGTTACGCGCCGGTTCCCACCGCAACTCAAGAGAAATAGACCCGCTAGACAAACAGATAGAGAAATTCATCCCACCCACTCATATTCCTCTTCACAATCGTGGAAATGTCCGTATAATGGGAACGGTGAGAAACTTGAAAACCAAGAAGCAAGAAGTCCAGAATAACGCTAGCAGTCAGCAGCCAGAATCATTTGGGTCATTTCTGCGCAACGCGCGAACAGCGAGAGGTCTGACGATGGCGACGCTTGCCAAGTCAGCTGGAATCGCCCTTGGTCAGCTCCACAAGCTTGAGACTGACCAGGTCAAGGGGAATATCAACGTGGGACATATTGCCGCGCTGGCCGGGCCGCTGGAAGTTCCGCTCTACCAGCTCTACCAAGCGGCCGGGTATCCGCCGGAACAGATTCCACTGCTGGAGCCCGAACTCGTCACCCGCCTGATGGAACTGCCACCTGAGGCACTGAGGAGCATCACGAACCTCCTGGACGGCCTCATGACTACCGGCAGCGCCACGTGGGATGGGCCACGTCTGGCGCCATTACCAGTGACGGTCGAAGAGGCCGAGGGTGAGAACGAACAGGAAGGAGGAGCGTCATGAGCAGCGACAGCAATGCAGAGTCGAAGGCAGTGGGCCGCGTAGACAGCGCACCGGGCACCCGCACGGTGCTCTACCTTCGCGTCTCCAGCAAGTCTCAGGTCGAAACCGACTACGACCCCGAGGGCCTGTCGGTGCCGGCTCAGCGGGCCATCTGCCAGACCAAGGCCGCACGTGACGGACTGACCATCGTTGATGAGTACGTCGAGCTGGGACGCTCCGGCACCAACGTCCAAGGACGACCTGCCTACCAAGAGATGATGCAGCGGATCAGCCGCGACCGGGACGTCGACGTCGTCATGGTCTACCAACTGTCCCGGCTCAACCGGAATCGCATCGACGATGCCCTCGTCATGATCCAGATGGATGCCGCTGGCGTGGCGCTCGTGTCAGCCACCGAGAACATTGACGACTCACCAGCCGGGCAGATGACCCGCGGCATTCTGGCGGCAATCAACCAATACCGATCTGCCTCCGAAGGTGAGGACATCGCCCGCAAGCTGGCCCACAAGGCCAAGCTCGGCGGCACCATCGGGCAAGCCAAACTCGGCTACCTCAACGTCAAGGAGGAGTTCGAGGGCCGCAGAGTCAGCTCCATCGCCTTCGACCCCGAACGCGCTGACCTTGTCCGGCAAGGCTTCGAGCTCTACGCCAGCGGCAACTACTCAGTGCAGCGACTGGCCGAGACCATGGCAGACAGAGGGCTCCGCACTCGGGTGACCAGACGGCATCCAGACGCCAAGGTCGTCACCGACTCCACCTGGCACCGCATACTGTGCGACCCGTATTACATCGGGCTCATCCGCTACAAGGGCGAGACCTTCAAGGGGCGGCATGAGCCGCTCGTCACGCCCGAGCTATTCGCCCTCGTCCAAGACGTCTACCAGGAGCGCTCAGCCCCGACCCGGCGCGACCGCACCCACTTCCACTACCTAAAGAAGCAACTCTACTGCGACCGCTGCCACCAAGCCGGACGACGCAACAAGCTGATCTACAGCGTCAACCGCGGCGGCGGAGGCACCCAGTACCAATACTACGTCTGCATCGGACGACAGAAGGGCGAGTGCGACCTGCCACACCTACCCGTCGCACTCGTCGAGGACTACGTCGTCCGCCACTACGGCACCCTCCGCTTGCCTGAGGACTTCATCGGCACCGTCACGAACGCCATCTCCGAAGCCCTGCGCGAAGAACAATCCACGCTGCGCGAACTCCACGGCACGCTCATCGCTCGGCTGTCCGAACTCGACACCCGAGAAGAGCGACTCATCGACCTTGCCGAGCAAGGCCTGCCACAGGAAAAGATCCGCGCCCGTCTGAACCAACTGCGAGAAGACCGCGCCCGCATCGAAACCGACCGCAACACCAGCGGCGCTGCGCTGGCGGTCGGAGCCGAGAGGCTAAAAGAGCACCTGCACCTGATCCACGACGTCGAGGAGCTCTACCGAGGCGCCACTGACCATGCCCGCGGCCTCCTGAACGACGCCTTCTTCCACAAGCTCTACGTCAACGAGCAGGGCGTGCGAGGCGAGGAACTCAAGGAGCCGGTACGCGAGATCCTGAATGCTGCACGACTGCACGGCGAGAGCGCCGAGAATGCTCCCACGCATGAAAACAGCGCCCCGGGCCGACGCAGCGATACCGCTACGCAGGCCCGAGGCGCTGCTCCTAACCTCAGTGACGTACTCGTGGCCATGAGGGGCAACCACCCCTCGGGTTCGAGTAGGACACTTCTGGCGGTGGCGCAGGGATTCGAACCCTGGGTGGAGTCACCCCCACACGCGCTTTCGAGGCGCGCTCCTTAGGCCGCTCGGACACGCCACCGCCGAGCAGGCTACTAGAGGCGGTGCTCGGCGAAGAAATCGAGCAGCAGCGCGGAACCCTCGGCGGCACGCACACCCCCGACAATCTCGCACCGGTGGGTCGCGCGGCGGTCGCGCGGGATATCCCAGACCGAGCCACAGGCACCCGCCTTGGGATCCCATGCGCCAAGGACCACCCGCCCGATCCGGGCGAGCATGAGGGCGCCCGCGCACATTGGGCAGGGCTCGAGGCTGACGACCAGCGTGCAGTCGGTCAATCGCCAAGAGCCGGTATGCCGTGCGGCCGCCCGCAGCGCCACCACCTCCGCGTGCGCTGTCGGGTCCCCTTCGGCCTCCCGGGCATTCCAGCCGACGCCGATCACCTGGCCGGCGGGGTCCACGACCACGGCTCCCACGGGCACGTCGCCCGTGGCGAGCGCCGCCTTGGCGGCGCTGAGGGCGTGACCCATCCACTCGTCATACTGCTCGCGCTGCGGGACCACGCGATAAGTTTCGCCTATGCGCGTCGTCCACCCGGATCATCCCCTGATCGACCACAAGCTGACCTACCTGCGCGACAAGCGCACCGACTCCCCCACCTTCCGGCGGTTGGCCGAGGAGTTGATGACGCTATTGGCCTATGAGGCGACCCGGGATGTGCGCGTCGAGCCGTTCGAGATCGAGACGCCGGTCGCGCCGACGACCGGCATCAAACTGTCCAACCCCAAGCCGCTGATCGTGCCGATCCTGCGCGCCGGACTCGGAATGCTCGAAGGCATGGTCCGGCTGCTCCCGAGCGCCGAGGTTGGCTTCTTGGGTATGCAGCGCGACGAGGAGACCCTCGCGATCACGACCTATGCGAATCGGCTGCCCGCCGACCTGTCAGGGCGTCAGGTCTATGCCCTCGACCCGATGCTCGCCACCGGTGGGTCGATGGCCGACGCGCTGCGCTTCCTCATCGAGCGGGGTGCCGACGACATCACGGCCGTCTGCCTCCTCGCCGCCCCCGAGGGCATCGCCCGCTTGGAGCGCGAGATGGCGGGCGTGCTCCCTCCGGTCACTCTCGTCGTCGGCGCCATCGATGAGCAACTCAACGAGCACGGCTATATCGTCCCCGGCCTTGGCGACGCCGGCGACCGCTTGTATGGCGTCGTCTAACCCCCGCGCCGGGTAACGATTTCGACCGTCGAAAGCCCAAGGATTACCGCAACAGGCACCCCATCCGGCACACTGGCCACATCTGCCACACGGGTGACAGTCATTGCGTGTGCGCGATCGGCCCCCGTCGCGCCAAGGAGGAAGCGAGATTTCCATGCCCCCGATCAAGAAGATCGTGCTGTGGCTGATCGTCATCTTCTTGCTCTATGCCATTTTGACCTCGCCGAGCGATGCCGCTGACATCGTGGACTCGGCCTGGGATGTCGTGCGCAATGGCGTCCAGAACATCTTCGACTTCTTCGACGCCCTGCTGCGCCGCAACTGACTGTCACCATGAGCGGAACCGAGCACACCGAGCCGGACCCGCTCGTGGCCGTGCCCCAGGCGGACCTGCGCAAGAACCTCACGGGCACCGAAGAGCTTCAGCTCAACCTGCACCAGCATCCGATGTCGTTGTGGCGCCCCGCCGCTCTCCTGCTCGCGGCCCTGACGCTCGTCGCGATGATGTTGCGAGGTGATCGCCTCCCCCTGCTTGCCGTGCTCCTGGTTTTGGCGGCGCTCGGCAACCTGGCGTGGCGCGAATACGAGCGGCGCCACAATTCCTTCGCGGCAACCGATCGCCGGGTTTTGCGCGTGGAAGGCGTCATCAACAAGTCCTTCCCGATGATGCGGCTCCAGAAGATCACCGACATGCGCCTGGACCAGCCACTCATCGGGCGCCTGGTCGGCTACGGCACCATCACCATCGAAAGCGCCGGGCAGGACCAGGCGATCCGCGAGTTCCGCTACGCCCCGCACCCGACGCAGGCATACCGGCGGTTGAACGCGATCATCTTCGGCGAGGAATGGGCGGGGCCGGAACCGGAGCTTCGTCACCCACCCGCGCGCCGCGCCGCGTCCGCCACCGTCCGGGGCGCCCGCCGCGCGGTCGGCGCCTCCCGGCAGGGCCTCGTCCGCGTCACCGACCGCCGGCCCGCGACCAATGCGGCGCCGGCGCTGCCCAAGGCGGGCAAGGTCAACTCGCCCATCCAGCACCACACGGGGCATAGCTTCTTCGGGGCCGGTGACCACCCGCAACAACCGCCCGCTCGGCGCCGGCGGCCAGGCGGTCCCACGCCCCCGTCCGATCGGTCGCCCAAACCCCCACGCCCGGCAGGGCCGGCCAACGACGCCTCCGGCAGAACCGCCACGCCCCCGAAGGCGAATCCCGCGCCGACCCCGCCGCCGCGGAGCTGGCCCGAGGCCGACACCGGAGAACTGCCGATCCTGCGGCCCCGCCAATGAACATCCAGAACGTGGGCGGTGTGACGCCCGCCACGTCGCAGCCGCTAGCGTTCCCCGGGTTTGGAGAAGTGCATACCGACGACAACCAGGTGAAAGGAGAGCCCCGATGAGTGTGATGCGCACCAAGACGATCGAACAGACGATTCGCGAAGGGGACGAGCCCGAATATCAGCTCAAGAAGAAGCTGACCGCCCTCGATCTGACGGTCTTCGGCGTCGGCGTGGTGATCGGCGCGGGGGTCTTCACCGTCGCCGGGCGCGCCGCGGCGACGCTGGCTGGTCCGGCCATCATCTTGTCCTTCATTGTCGCGGCCGTATGTTGTGCGCTCGCCGCCCTCTGTTATGCCGAGTTCGCCTCGGCGATCCCCGTCAGCGGCTCGGCCTACACCTTCTCCTATGCCTCACTCGGCGAGATCGTCGCGTGGATCATCGGGTGGGATCTCCTGCTTGAACTCATGCTCGGCGCCTCTGTCGTCGCGCAGGGCTGGTCGGCCTATCTCGGAGTCTTCCTCGGGCGGCTCAATATCGATATCCCGGCCTCCATCGCCTACGGATCCCACTTCGACCTGCCGGCCTTCCTGCTCGTGGCCGTGTTGACCGTCTTGGTGACCATCGGCATCCAGGAGTCGATGCGCGTCAACATGGTGCTCGTCGCCCTCAAGGTCTTCATCGTGCTCTTCGTGATCTTCGCGGGCATCGGCTATATCAACGCCGACAACTACAGCCCCTTCATCCCGCCCGCCGAAACGACCGCCGAGACCCACAGCGTGTGGACCGCGCCCCTGATCCAATCCATCTTCGGCATGGAACCATCCGCCTTCGGCGTGGGCGGCATCCTCGCCGGCGCCTCCCTGGTCTTCTTTGCCTATATCGGCTTCGACGTCGTGGCGACCACGGCGGAGGAAGCAAAGAACCCGGCTCGGGACCTGCCCCGCGGCATCATCGGATCGCTGATCATCTGCACCATCCTCTATTGCGCCGTCGCCCTCGTGATGACGGGCATGGTGTCCTACCGGGACCTCTCGGCCGAGGCCTCCCTCGCCCAGGTCTTCGTCGACGTGGGCAAGCCGCACTATGCGACGCTGATCGCGGCCGGCGCCGTCGCCGGCCTGACGACCGTGGTCATGACGCTGCTCATCGGCACCTCGCGCGTCATCTTCGCGATGTCGCGGGACTGGCTGCTGCCGGCCTGGCTCGGCAAGACCAACCCCAAGACCGGAACCCCGGTCAAGATCACGATCATCGTCGGCACGGTCGTGGCCCTCACGGCGGCGCTGACCCCGATCGGCAAGCTGGAATACATGATCAATATCGGCACGCTGACCGCCTTCTTCTTGGTCTCGCTGGCCGTGCCGGTGCTCCGCAAGCGGCGTCCCGACTTCAACCGGCCGTTCAAGGTGCCCTTCAGCCCGTTCCTGCCGTGGCTGTCGGCCCTGATCTGTGCCTATCTCATGCTCACGCTGCCCTTGGAGACCTGGATCCGCTTCATCATCTGGATGGCCTTGGGCTTCTTGATCTACTTCGTCTACGGCTACAAGCGCTCCCGCCTCGCGGGCCGTGACCCGCAGGATTCCGGCATCCCCTCGATGACCTCCACCTGAGGTCCTGGTCAGGGGGGCGGTCTCAACTTTCCCGCCCGATGCTACAAACCCCTCGTGCGCAACGGAACATTTCCGTTGCGCACGAGGGGTTTTTCCTTGCGTATGGCCGAGTCCGGACGCAGCTGCTACCAATCAATCAAGTTGTCGATGGCATAGCCGGCGGGTTCGGCACCCATGAACACCTGCTCCATGCGCACCTTGGTGATGCCAGAGCCGGCCAAGGTAATGGGCGCGACTCCATAGGTGGACGTCAAAGTTGAGCCAATCAAGGCGCCAGTCGCATTGTACCAACTGATGCGAATACTGCCTGCCGCGTCCAGATATCCAATGTCGAATCTGACATTTGATGCCGACCTCGGAAGCGTCGGACCAGTCGGCTGCACCAGGGTGAACTCTATAGGGCCCTGGAAAAGCGGACTTCCTGACAACACCGGTGACGTTGGGTTGGCGCCGTCACCGGACGTGAACATTCCCAGCCCGCTCGTGAAGTTGTAACCGTTGGCCCGGTACTGAGTGGTCACCGTGGATCCAAGTGAAACTTCGTCAAAAGTGATGGCCATTGGAAATGTTACGGTCGGACGGATTGTCTGGCCCTTGCTGTCGCGTACCAGCACGCTGAAGGCCGCTGGGCTGAGACTCGTGGGAATCCCGGAGACCTGCCCAGTTGACGACATTGTTAGGCCCGCGGGTAGTCGCTGCCCAGACGGCAACGTAAATCGATACGGCGCCACTCCATTGAGCCCCTGAAGCTGTGCGGAGTAGGATGCCCCAAGGACCGGCATCGGAAGTTGCGATGTCGTCAGACGCATCTCGGGAAGAGCCGCCTTTGCCAAAACGGACTGGGCAATTGGGCGAAGAGCGTCCCGGACCGCCGTGCTGTCGCTTCCATAATGTGACGTGTGAATGCCCACACCACCAAGCGGATTAGCAGCACCCTTGATCGCGTCGCAGACGATGTCGCCCGAGTCACAAATGGAGAACCACTTTGGTTGCAAGGCCGCGGGAACCTTGGCCTTGGTGGGCTTATATGAGTTCCCGTCCAGGCCAAACACCGCCCAGCTCACGCCGAACGAAAAAGAGCCCTCCTTGCTGGTTCCATAGTGACGGCCCATTTCGTTCGCGACTCGGTCACCATCGGCTATATTCAGAAAGGCCACCGTTCGCGAGAGAGCATTGACATATCGGGAGTCCTTCGCCATGGCGAACATCGCTCGGTGAGCGACCATCGCCCCCTGGGAGTAGCCTGAAATGACATACCTCTCACGCGGGCACGTCGCAGACCTCCTCAGGATGCCCTGCATGACTGATGTGACGCCCACATCAATACCCTCGAAGTAGTACCTCGTGATAACGGCCTCGACCGCCTGAGCAGGATAGGCGATCCCTTCGCCAGCGATGCGGCGGCCAGGAAGTTGCGCGGCGAGTCCGTTAAACGCCGCAAACACTTTGCCGCCCATGTCGAACGTGCGGTCATCAAGCGGCTCACCGCTCCCTCTGAGTCCATAGAAGACGATGTCCTGACACGGAGATAGGGCATTGAGACGCGAGACTTGGGCCGGATTGACCGCAGCCCGCCCAATAGCCGAGCCCGAAGATCCGGCGGGAGTCGACTCGGCACTTGCCGTGAGAGGTGACGCAACGAGCCCTGACGCGGCACAGGTAGCCAGTGCCCAACGGGCTACCTTGGACGCTCGCATCACGAGGTGCTCACCAGCTTCATCGCGTTCGTCTGCCAGTTCCACGTCCATACCTGGGTGACGTTGTCCCGGGTTTGCACGGCCACGGTGGACCCATCGGGTGACATGGATACATTGTCCGCTGGCCAATACAGGTGGGCACGTTGGCCATAGAGATCGACTACATCGAGGTAGTCAGACGTGTTGGAGGTTGCGACGAGCACGTCGCCAAAACGTCCAACATCCCATGAAGGAACCGAATACGAGTCCGCATCATCCTGCGTCCAGGTTACACCCTGCTTGCCACGAGTCACGAAGTCTGCGTACCCAGTTCCGGAATCGGAAACCAAGTTGACGAATCCCACACCACCATTGTTGTTGGCCCGGACTTCCTGAATCTGATTTCGCTGCCCTGTCCTACATACTGCCTCCGTGATGACGGGCTTTGTGGTCCCCAGCGTCCACTTGGAGATGACCGCCATCGTGTCCGGGACGCGCCCGCACCACGCCGTTACCTTCGGATCGGAGAAGGCGTCCGACATGAATCCGACTGTCCTGCCATCCTGGGAAATGCTCGGCCAATACGAGCCCACGCTCAACTGCGCACCAGAGGGGTTCAATGAGATACGCGTGGTCTTCTTGCTCACCAGGTCTCGGACGAACACATCCTGAACACTATTGGTGTCACCCGAGACCAAGTTCTTGGCGGCCGAGATGAATACGACGCTCGTTCCGTTGCCACTGATCCGGCCACGCTTAGATGCGCCCACAGCCTGCGCACCAGAGTTTGTGACATTTACCCGCACAATGGCCCCTGTCGCCACCTCGACTCGGAAAATGTCGGCCTTTCCGTTAGTGTCGTTCGGAACAAGATTGCTTGCCACCGAAGTGAAGACCACAAACTTTCCGTCATCGCTGATCGACGGGTCGACACTCGCCCCATTCGCCTGGCCCTTGACGCCCACGGAGATTCGCTTCGTCTTGGAGTACGCAGTGTCTCTCACGAAGATATCGGCCACGCCATTTGTGTCTCCACTGACGAGATTGCTTGCAACGGAAGTGAACGCAACATAGCGGCCCGCGGCGCTGACATCCGGCGCCCCGGACGAGCCATTCCCCTGAACCCCCGGCGATGCGCCAACAGGGCCGATGCCCATGATTGAGCCACCCAGAAATATCCCTCCCGTCGCCACGATTGATGTTGATCGGAGTTTTCGCATGGATTCCTCTCACTATCCTCGACACCGTGTCGAGCCTGACTGAAGGCTAGGAGAGAGAAACTGGATAAGGGAGTCCACTATTTTGGGGACATGCCGCGCTACCGGGTGATGGCAGCGAGACTGCCCGACCAACGGTGTGACTGGCCCGAAACGCCAACGAGGGTTGGCGGGAAAGGTCAGTGATGGTCGAGACACTGCCGAGCGTGAGCTCGATGCCGAAGGAAGCGAAGAAGCGAGTCGCCTGGTCCGAGACCGAGCGGGCAGCGGTGCGGGAGCTGGTCAAGGCCGCCCGTAGCCGTGGTTGGGGGTGCCCCCGCTTGCGGGGGAGGACCTAACCTCGACCCTTCATGAGTGAGGGGGGTGACACGCCTGAGATGCACCAAAGTGCCTGTCCTGCAACGAGGTAATCGTGCTTGCGAGAACAGTTCTCCTCGAGCGGGAAGGCACTTGGTAGGTGAAGGGTACATCGTGGTCGGCAGGGTTGGGCGTTTCTGGTGACGGGAGGGGCGTGGTCGCCCACGCGGGCAGTGTCGCGGTGCGGCTGCTGGCTGATCGGGGGGGCTGACCGGCGCGCTCTCGGGCGCGCTGAGACGGCGGGGTTTCGTCCCGGGTCATGACCGGGGACGGGTGCTGGTGGATGTCGCCACGATGCTGGTCGCTGGTAGTGAAGCGATCGCCGATATCGATACCCTGCGCCACCAAGGCCAGGTGATCGGGTCGGTGGCTTCGCCGGCTGGGGGTACCTCCCGCTTGCGGGGGCCGGTATGGCGGGCCTTGGACGAACTCGCCGAGACTCCCGGGAAGCGGGTCGCGGCGGCGCGCGCCACGACTCGGGCGCGGGTGGTGGGGCTACTGCCCGGCGGGGTCCCGGCCGCCCGAGTGGCCGACACCAGGTTGCCGACGAATCTGGTGGTGTTGGATGTCGATGCCACGAACGTGATGGCCGAGCTTGTCAAGTCTTCTGTGTAAATGGTCTTCTCAGAGGTGGCGGTTGATGCGGTCGGGGTAGATGAGGGCGAGTTCGCCGAGGGGGGCTTTCCAGCCTTGGAGCTGGGCGCCTTCGACAAGCTTGCCCGGGGCTTTGCGCTCGTTCTTGGGGGCGCGGGCTTCCTTGGCGCGTTGCCGGGCTCTTTTGTCCTCGATGTTCATGATCGCCAGCCAGAGGAGCTTGATGACGGCGGCGTCGCTGGGGCAGTGGCCGCGGTTCTTGATGATCTTGCGCAGCTGGAAGTTCAACGACCTGAAGCTCTCTTGTCAAGCGGCGACGGTTGAGGGGGCGGTTGGGGCTCGCTTGGCGTCGTTCCACATGTGTCTGATGATGACGTTGGCGAGTTGACGCTTGTGGGCGCGGCGGGCACCGCGGGCTGTCTTGCCAGTTGCGCTGCTCTTGGCGAGGTAGGTCTTGGCTGGCTCGTGCATGCGTGCCTGGGTGACGTGGACGATGTGCAGGACGCTGTTGACTTGACGGTTGCCGGCCAGGTCGAGGCGATGTCGTCGGGGCTGGCCGTGGCCCTCTCCGGAGGACACGGCCACGGGTGCGGCGCCGCACCACCGGGCGAACTGGGCTTCGGTCTCGAACCGGGTCGGGTCGCCGATTTCGGTGAGCAGCGTCATGGCGGTGACCACGCCGACACCGACGATCTCGGTGAGGGTGCAGCCCAGTTCGCTCAGGAGTGCGGGGACTTCAGCGTCGACCTTTTTGAGGCCGATGGTGATGGCGTCGACCGCTGACAGTGTTGATTGCAGCCACCGGATCCGGGCCGAGTCGGCACGGGACAGGGCGCCGGTGTCGAGGGTGCGGATCGTCTTCAGTGCGGCCATGACGCGGCTGGTCGCGGGCAGTTGGTCGCGGATCTCGACGGGCAGGGCGCACAGGACGGGCTCGGCCTCGGTCAGCAGCCGAACCCGCTGCAGGACAAGAGATTCCCGTTGCGATCTCAGGACGCGCAGCGTGTCCCATGCCGGTGACGGGGTCTCGACGTGCTTGCGGGCGGGCGGCAGCGCGGGATCGGCGAGGGTCTCGGCTGCGATCGCGTGGGCGTCGGTGATGTCGGTCTTGGCCCGGTGCCGACGGCGGCGTCGGTCGTTGGTGCGGGAGGCTTGAACTTCTCGAACGTCATATCCGCTGGCTCGCAGAGCGGCCACCACGGGCGCCCCGAGGCTGGCGGAGCCTTCGACCCCGACCCGGTCTATGACCACGCCGGCGCCCGTGAGGATCTCCAGCAGGCGCGCCAGGCCTTCGAAGCTGATCTCGAAGGACTCGCAGGTGATGAGCTCGCCCGTGGCAGAGAGCACGGCGACGGTGCCCGAGCGTTTGTGCGGGTCGATCCCCGCGACGGCTGACGTGGTGATGAGGTACTCC
The DNA here is from genome assembly GCF_039531165.1 of Nostocoides vanveenii. Lineage (NCBI taxonomy): Bacteria > Bacillati > Actinomycetota > Actinomycetes > Micrococcales > Intrasporangiaceae > Nostocoides > Nostocoides vanveenii. The sequence continues at coordinate 123,044 of NZ_BAAAPN010000107.1, forward strand.
TCCTACGCCGCGTTACGGTGCGGGCAGCGGGTCCGGGTCGCCGGCAGATCTGGGTTGAGTCGAGCAGGCTCCCTTCAAGCCAGGCACCCGGGCCCGCGCCCAAACGGCCGGCCCGGCAGTTCGAATCAAGGACACCAAGGTCAATAGCGTTCAGAGCCAGGGCCGACCGATCGCCCCTGCTCGCGAGGCCGAGGCGACATGCATAGCCAAACACCCAGATCGCATTCGTCGAGCACAAGGCCGTGCGGATCTCCACGTCGTACGCGAGGAACGGGATGAACTGCTCCCACGCGGCCCGCCACAGCTTCGGGATCGCAGGGTAGGCCTTGCCCCACTTCTCTTCGAACTCCTCGAACCTGGCCCAGGCCGCGTCCGCGGATGGCGCGGTATTGATCGGGCGCAGGTCTTTGGCGATCGCTTCCCGGTAGCGTTTGGAGGCGTACCGGAACGTGCCGCGGCTCAGGTGCACGATGCACGTTGAACGATCGTGGCGGGGAATACCGTGGTCACCGAGTTCGGCAGCCCCTTGAGCCCATCACAGACTGCGGGCACCTCCCGCTTGCGGGGGCTGAAGAACACGTCCGCGACGCCCCTTGTTCTTCAGTTCGGTGAGCACGTTCAGCCAGTACTTCGCGGACTCCCCGCCGACCCCGGTGCCTGGCCAGACCCCGAGCACGTCGCGGTGTCCGTGCAGGTCGACCCCGACCGCGGCGTAGAACGGCTGGTTGCCGACCTGCCCGTCACGGACCTTGACATAGATGGCGTCGATGAAGATCGCCCCGTACACGCGGTGCAGGGTCGAGCGGACCAGGCCTGCATGGCCCCCGCAAGCGGGAGGCACCCCCACTCGATCACCTTGTCGGTGATCCGCGAGACGGTGTCCTTGGACACCGACGCCCCGTAGGTCTCCGCGAAGTGAGCACTGATCTCTCCGGTGGTCAGGCCGCGGGCGTACAGCGACAACACGATCGCGTCCACGTCGCTCAGGCGGCGTTGCCGCTTCTTGACGATCACCGGCTCGAACGTGCCGTCCCGGTCCCGCGGCACCTCGACCTGCACCGGTCGGCGTTGTCCGTCAACACCGTCTTGGACCGGGTTCCGTTGCGGGAGTTGCCGCCGTTACGTCCTTCGGCAGCGTGTTTGTCGTAGCCGACGTGTTCGGTCATCTCTTCCTCGAGAGCGGCCTCGATGACCTGTTTGGTGATCGTCTTCAGCAGCCCCTCCGGGCCAGTCAAATCGTCACCCTGGCGCGAGCCGCTGCAACGAGCTCGCGGACCGCTTTGCGCTCCACCTCTTCAGGTGTGAGCGTCTTCTGGGCTGCCTTCCGCAGTGGGCTCACGCCCACCAGTGCGCTCGGTCATCACTGACCCTTCCCCGCTGACCCAGTCAGCGTGTTGTGGGCTTGACCCCGTTTGACGGACATCCTGACTGGCCAGGTCCGCCTGGCAGGAGAGGATGCCTTCATGGGTGCAGTGCGAAGGAAGTACACCCCGCAGTACCGGCGTGATGCCGCGCATCTGGTGATCGATACCGGTCGCGCGATCCGTGCGGTGGCCGACGAGATCGGTGTAGGGGAACAGCTGTTGGGTCGTTGGGTCGCGATCGAGCGGTCGCGGATGGATGAGCCGCCGCCGGCTGTGGATCTGAACGAGCGGGCCGAGTTGGAACGGCTCCGGGCGGAGAACGCGCAACTGCGGATGGATCGGGAATTCTTGAAAAAGGCAGCGGCCTTCTTCGTGGCGGAGAACGCGTCGAGCCAGACGCCGCGTTCGCAGTGATCCACACGGAGAAGGCCGACATGGAGCGGTCGAGGCCGTCGGTGGCGCGGATGTGTGATCTGCTCGGGGTGTCTCGCTCGGGCTACTACGACTGGGTCGAGCGGCAAGCGGCCGGGCCGGGCCCGCGCGCGCAGCGGCTGTCGGAGTTGGCCGGGAAAGTCGCTGCCGCGCACGAGGAGTCCGATAGCGTGTACGGGGCGCCACGGATCACTGCCGAGCTCCGCGCCGCCGGTGAGGTGGTGTCGGTCAAGACGGTCGCGAAAGTGATGCGTCACAACGGGATCCACGGGATCAGTCCACGGCCATGGCATCCGGTGACCACGATCACCGACCCGTCCCCGCACGCGATCCCCGACTTTGTCGGGCGTCGGTTCGACACCGGAGAACTCAACACGGTGTGGACCTCCGACATCACCTACCTGGCCACCGGAGAGGGCTGGGTGTACCTGTGCGCGGTCCGGGACGGCTGTTCTCGCCGGGTGCTGGGGTACGCCTTCAGCGACAGCCTGCACACCGACATCGTCGAAGACGCGTTGCGGCGCGCGGTCACCTTCCGCGACGGTGACACCGTCGGGGTGATCCTGCACGCGGATAGTAAGACTGTTGCCTGCCTAGGTGCTCCCGGGTTTCGTGACTCGCACGCCGATCGACCCTGGGGGCTACCGTGGTGTCGGAGGTGTTCTCGCAGCATCC